>JBJHCD010000088.1:0-11544 GCA_050485845.1 Pirellulaceae bacterium
CAGCGTTGAGAGATCCGCGACTTCCGCTTCCGCCAAACTTTGTAGCTCGGCGACTTCCAGACCCAACGCGGCCAATTGGCGCCGAGCATCCTGCTCGTCGTCTGCTTGAATCTGGCCCGTCACTTGAGCCTTCTGCTGGTCCGTTCCGTGGTAATGGTAGTAGGGCATGCGTTCCCGCAGTCTCAAGAGGTTGGGGTGAGATAATGGAGAAGCATATACCAAGGTGTGATTACCCAGAGGGCATAGGCCAGCAGAGCGATACCAGCCACCAGAGTCCCAATGATGACGGGGTAGAGGAATGAGATCGTCATTGCCTGCCGCTCGGCATTTCGCTGTAGATTCCTGGAGAACCGATGGAGGGAATGGGAGAGCGAAGTGGAATCACGACTGGATAGCAGGAGCCAAGTCAGAAGCGGGGGCCACGCGAATGATTGGATCAAGGATTGCGGCAAGGGATCGGTTCGAGCCCGTTCGCCTTGCTCCAGTTGCTTCGCCAACCGCATTCCGTCGCTCCGGATCCGTTCGCTGCCGGATGCCTCGGCGGCCAGATTCAAGGCGGATGGGAGGGGCTCTTCCTGGTCGACCAGCAGGGCCAAAGTTTCGCTGAACAAGGCGAGGTGCCCGAGATGTTCCAGTTTCCGCCAGGGAGTCCAGGGAGAGTGGTTTTTTCGAAAAGTCGAGAATGGGAGGAGGGGAAAGCGGCGAGTGATCAGCAGGAAACCAAGCAGAATCACCGTTGGAGGTACCGGCCACCACCAGCCTACCGTTTCCGCCATGATCGCCAGCCACTCGGATACCAGCGTGTCACGAAGCAGCAGTTCCCGGTAACTGGCTGCCACTCGGGGCGTCAGCCAGACCACGGAGGCCAGAAACAAAGCATAGGTGAGCGTCACAATCAGCAGGGGATAAGCGAACGAGCGTCGAATCGTGGTTTGTACCTGAGAAAGTCGCTTTAGCGACTGGGCGGTCTGCCGCATCACGTCCGGAAGCCGTTGTGAACGAATTCCGGCGACCACCAGGGCCCGGTATGCCGAGGGAATTCCGGGTTGATGTCGCAGAGCTTCCTCCAAAGTTTCTCCTCGCTCCAGCCGGTCTCCGAGTTCCCGGGTGATTGTTCGCAATTGTCCCGACAAATCGCGGGAAGCAAACTGCAGTCCACGGTCCAGGGGAATTCCCGCCTGCACGCATGCCAGCAGCTCGTCATTAATCCATCCGAGCTGTTCGGTCGTCATGCCGGCAGGAGAAGAGTGACTCACAGCATCATTCCGCCTGAAATGTCAACGAAGAGAAAAGGAGAAGCAGCCCGAAAGAGTTCCACGCGGAATGCGTCTCCCCTTCGGGCTGGCCGTATTTTAACGAGAATTGTCCGAGTCTCCAGCCCGAGGATCAAATTGAAAGCCGAGGACTCGGCGAATTTCCCCAGGGCTGGTGATTCCCGCCCGAGCCATCTCGACCGCATACTCCCAGCAGGTCTTCATGCCGGCCTCGCGAGCATGACGTTCCAGCTCGTTCGTGTCGGCTCGAGCCAAGACTTGCCGAGCGAATTCACCGGTTACCATCGTCAGCAACTCGGCCAAGGGCAATCTTCCCTGGTAACCGGTTCCATCGCAGGCCGGGCATCCGACCGGTTGAAAGGCTTCTGCCAGCGGGAGGTTCAAAAGAGAATCGGCTTCTCGCGTCGGTGCCTTGCATTCACAAAGCCGGCGGACAAGTCGCTGGCAGAGAATGGCTCGAGTTCCACTGCGGAGCATGTAGGGCTCGATTCCCATGTCGGCCAGGCGACTGAGTGCCTCGGTGGCGCGACCGGCATGAAACGACGACAGCACCAGATGGCCGGTCAGCGAGGCGGTATAGGCGGCGACGGCTGTCGGCTGGTCTCGAATTTCCCCGATCATGATCACCTCGGGATCCTGCCGCATGACGGAGCGCAAGGCGCAGGCGAAGTCAAAACCAGCGGCGGAATCAATCGGGGCCTGGGCCACTCCCGGAACAACGACCTCGACCGGATCCTCCAAGGAGACAATGCTTCGCTGTCGCTGTTGCTGTCGCTGTTGCTGTCTCTGTTGCTGGTTGGGGGGACCACCGGCATGACCTACAAGCTGCCGAAGCGAGGCGTACAGGGTAGTTGTCTTGCCGCTTCCAGCAGGTCCCGCCATCAACAGGAGCCCAGACGTCTCCAGCAACTCGGTTTGCCAGGCTTGTCGCAACTCGGGAGGCAGGCCGAGGTCCTGGAGCATGCGGAATAGCCGCTGCTCGGAAAAAATCCGCACGACTGCCCGTTCGCCATGAAGCGTCGGAAAGGTACTGACGCGCTGCTCGCCCGCGGTCTGACTCCGAACGCGTCCCTCCTGCGGGAGATCTCGCCGATAGGTCAGCAGGTCGGCCAGCACTTTCAACCGCGTGATGATGTCCGTCCTTTCACCGGGGGGAAACCGTCCCAGCGACTGCAGCACCCCATCCCGCCGCCAGAGAACCTCCAGATCCGACTCGGTCGGCTGAAAATGGAGGTCCGTGATTCCATCGGTTCGCGCGCCCTCCAGCAACCGATCCACGAACTGAGTCGCATATTGCGGGTGGCGAGCATCGAGTTGCAGGAGCGACTGGGACAGGGAAGTTGTGGAGGTAGTGTTCATCGAGAACCATTTCCGGCGGAATGTGTCTGGGTGAGCAGTGTCGCCCCGGTGAGCAGAGTCGTCTGAGAGAGCAGTGCCGCCCCGGTGAGCCATCTCGTCAGGCCGAGCGAATGGGCATTGTAACGTGTCGCGCTTCGGAAACGGAAAGAGGAACGGGTCGGATGAGTTTGTGAGGTGTTGCTGCTCACGTTACAAAGCGAGGCGGCAAGGAGAGCGGCGTGACGGAATAAAGTGCCGGAACCGTCTCCCCAGAATCCGAGGGGTAGCGTAGGATCAGCGAGATGTTGGGGTGGCGGGGAGTGAGTGGTGGTGAGTGGTGGTGAGTGAGTGGTGGTGAGTGAGTGGTGGTGAGGGTGCAGCGGCGGGTGAATTGGATTGGGCTTCGACCACATGGATCAAGGGGATAAAGGGGAACAAGGAAAGGTGAGTGAGTCGATCATGGGTAAGCGGCGAATGGATCAAGACGAGGATTGGGACGATCTGGCTCGGCAGTGGTCCATCCGACCGGATACTCTCTATCTGAACCATGGCTCGTTCGGTCCACCTCCTCGGCCGGTGGTCGAGGCGCGGCGGCAGTGGCAGGAGCGGATGGATAGCCAGCCGATGGACTTTTTCTTTCGCCAGTGGGAGCCTGCATGGCAGAAGGCCCGCCGGGAACTGGCCGAATTTCTGGGGACGACACCCGACTGCCTGATCTTGGTCGAGAACGCCACGGTGGCGATGAATCTGGTGGCTCAAGGGTTTCCGCTCGGCACCGCCGACGAAGTGGCGGTGACGGATCACGAGTATGGCGCGGTGCGAAGAATTTGGGAGAGGCGGGCCCAAGCAACCGGGGCAGCGGTTCGGACCATCCGGCTACCTCGCCGGTTCGAATCCCCGGAGGAAGTCGTCGATTCGGTGAAATCGCAATGGACCGAGGCCACTCGACTTCTGGTTATCAGTCATATCACTTCGCCCACGGCCATCCGTTTGCCCGTGGAGGAGATCGTTCAGCAAGCGACCGCGGCGGGAATTCCGGTTTGCGTGGATGGTCCGCATGCCGTTGCCCAGTTGCCACTTGATCTGGAGCAACTGGGCGCCGGCTTCTACACGGCCAGTTGTCACAAGTGGCTGGCGGCACCATTCGGTACGGGATTTCTCCACGTCGCCCCCGAGCATCAGCACCTGATTTCCCCCTCGGTCCTCAGTTGGGGACGTCTTCCACCGGCGGCGCCGGAGCACTGGACCGAGGAGTTCTGCTGGTCGGGAACTCGTGACTACAGCCCCTACCTGGCCCTCCCCGCCGCGATCCAATTCCTCAAGAACGTCGGACTCGAGGCATTTCGAGCCCGCACGCGGCATCTCGCGAGCTATGCTCGCCGGCGGTTGGTGGACTGTTTCAAAATGCCTCCGTTGACCAGTGACGATCCATGGTGGCAGACCGGGATGGCACATGTTCCCCTTCCGGCCGCGGATGGATCGGCCTTGCAGCGGAGGCTATGGGAGCGTTTCGGAATCGAAGTTCCCATTGTTGAATTCCAAGGGAAGTGTTTCGTGCGAGTCTCGTGTCATCTCTACACCCGCCACTCGGACATCGATCGGCTGGTCTCCGCGCTCCGGTATCTGGTGGACGACGCCAGACGCCAGTGAACCGCAGCGCCACGCTGTCAGGGGTTGGTCGCCCATCCGTTCCCGGCAATGACACCTGCATGTCATTCCACGCCGCTCGTCGCTGGCCGCCAAGGTGGCCGAGGCGTAGACTTGTCGCCGAGTCGAAACGACAGATGTCCCGAAGTTCCGGCCGGCAGTGATTTCGGGCGCTCATTGATTTCGGGCACTCATTGATTTCCGGCTGGCAGTGATTTCGGGCCGTCGGGGATTTCGGACTGGCAGTGATGTTGGGCTGGAGGGGAATTCGGGTGGGAGCAATAGCCTTGGACACGAGCGGCGACTACGAACTAGATCGGGATGCCCTCCGAGTGGCGCTGCTGCCCGGGATCGGCCCGCGAACTCGCCAGGCTCTGCTCGATGCCTTCGGATCATCGGCTCGGATCCTGGCTGCTTCGGCGGGCGAACTGGAGCAGGTTCCCGGAGTCGGTCGGAAATTGAGCCGGCGAATTTGCGAGGAAGCGCCCCGATTGGATGTCGATTCCCTGTTGGCCACTTGTGCCGAGCAACAGATCGAAATCGCATTGCCGGAAGATCCGCGGTATCCGGCCTTGTTGCGTGAGATTCCGGATCCCCCCGGCGTCCTGTTCCTGTGGGGTTCGCTCCTTCCCTCCGACCGGATCGCTCTGGCCATCGTGGGAACGCGACACGCCACCCACTATGGAACTCGGCAGGCTGAACGCTTGAGCATGGAACTGACACGAGCCGGCTTTACCGTCGTCAGCGGGTTGGCTCGGGGAATCGATGCCGCGGCCCATCAAGCATGCCTACGAGCGGGTGGTCGCACCCTGGCGGTCTTGGGGGGAGGTTTCTTGCGACTCTATCCCCCGGAACATGCCGAATTGGCTCAGCAGATCCGGCGACAAGGGTGTCTAATCAGCGAAACGCCTCCTCGATCTCCCCCTTGTAGTGGAAACTTTCCCCAGCGAAATCGCGTCATCACGGGGATGAGTCTCGGGGTGATCGTAATCGAGGCGGGGCACCGTTCCGGCGCCTTGATTTCCGCTCGACACGCCCTTGAGCAGGGGCGTGAAGTCTTCGCGCTCCCGGGACGGGTGGACAGCCCGGTATCGCGTGGTTGTCATGAACTGCTGCGAGACGGAGCGAAACTGGTGGAGAGCGTCGATGATGTCCTGGAGGAACTCGATGCCCTGGTCCACTGTGCCGCGTCCGCTCGTCAAGCCGGAGCCTGTCGGCCTGACGGTCCCGAGGAGGAAACGTTCGAACGTCTGGAACTACCGACCCTCGACGCGGAGGAACAACGGGTTTGGGACGCGATTGGGGAGGGGCGTATCACCATCGACCAGGTGGTCGTGACGTCGCGGATGTCCGTCCAGGAGGTGCTGGCCACGATCAGTCGTCTAGAGCTACGGCATCTGGTGCAGCGGACGGGGGGAGCCTGGGTGGAGCGGCGCCGCAAACGCCGAACTCGGAAGTGAGCGAGTCCGACTCCGAATCCACCTCTTCCTCCACTTCGTTCTTCGTCGCCTCGGGGCCGAATTCTTCGGCCCATCGACGGAGGACTTCCTGAGCGGCCGGGGAGCCATAGTTTTCGAGCTTGTCGGCCGCGACGATCTGCGCCGCGATGGTTCCGATTCGATTCCGCAGCGGGGGACTCTTTTCCATTTCCTGCTCGACGGCGACAGCGATCCGCTGGACATCCTCGGGGCGGGCATTCCGGCGAATCAGAGGCTGCAGCAGACTGCGTAGTCGATCCTCGGACACGCCATCCGCCGGCGGTTCGCCTGGAGCGGCGCGCTGCATGCGGTAGCCATCGTCGGCCAACCGCTCCAAGGGGGGAACGGATCCGCTTCCCAGCACATCGATGATTGATTGCACCACCGGGAGAACATCGTTTTGCACGCTGGGCTGTATGAGGGCGAAATTGGAAGTTGTCTCCCCTTGCTTCCCCACGAGGATCGTCAGTGAGACGTGCCGGTTCAGGCCATATTCCCCTGGGCCTTCCAGGCCGTCGAGCGAGATGCCGACAGGGACATCCGGCGGCAGAGCGTGACGAGCCCGCTGGAGGAAGGCTTCCGTCTCCGTGGCATCCGCCGTGAGGAAAACGATGGCCGTTTGCAGGCCATCCTCGGCGCGATGAGTTGCGTATTTGGAGATGGCTCGGATCACGGCGACGGAGGGCCGAGTGATCTCGTGGACGAAGATCAACAGCAGCGGTTGATCACCCGCTTGCGTGACGAAATCGACTTCCTGGCCCGCTTCGTCTCCCAACACCAATCGGGAAGCAAAGCCGACGAGGGGTTCTCCCGGCTGAGGTCCCGAATAAACCTTTTCGTCCTCACTGGCGGACGAAGTCTCGCTGGCGGCCGGTGATTCCTCACGCTGCGCCGATTCGTCCGCTTCTCCGCCTGGCAGTTCCTGCTGGTTTTCCACCGGCACGGTGGGATCGGGGGATTCCTCGGCCGACCAGGCGATATGGAGCATGCTGCCGGGCGAGGTGAATGGCAGGCCGACGATGGCCGTGACCAGCAGAATCCAGCTCAGCCCACGGCGCCGGAAGGATGGTCGAAAGGACGAGCGAAAGGCGGGTACTGCGAGTACGGAGGAGATCGAGGGGATCTCGCGAGAAGTGCTGGGGGAGATCATGTGGGGCAAACTGACTTTGTGAGACGTGCGAGGCTGGGACATGGGTGACGACTCCGAATACGGCGCGAGTTCTTGAAAACGGGGGATCGCATGGCGGGTGGGGGCGATGCGAATTCGATAGGGAAGGTGGTTCAAGGACGCAGGATGGCGGCTGCATCCTGACAAAGTTGTTCGGCTTCCTGGGGTGTCGGGGCTTCCGCGATGATGCGGAGAATCGGTTCCGTGTTGCTGCCGCGGATCAACAGCCAGCGGTCCGGCCAGTCAAACCGCAGGCCATCCAGGCTGTCGGAGGTGGCGTTGGCAAACCGCTCTTTCAACTGGTCGATCGGGAGAGAGGCTTGGTGCTGGGTGAGAGTGACTTTGGCTTTATGGATCGCATACCGGGGAAGTTCCGCGGCCAGTTGGCTGAGGGGAACCTGTCGCTCGGACAACGCATTCAGGACCAGGGCCATGCCGACGAAGCTATCTCGCACATATCCGATTCGCGGATCGATCGGGCCACCATTTCCCTCGCCCCCAAACAGCGCTTGTTGGGCGATCATGGCGTCGGCCACATTGGCTTCCCCAACCGCCGAACGATGGAAGGGGGCGCCATGTTTTTCGGCGAGATCCTGAGCCATGCGACTGGTGGCACAGTTCGTCACAACCGGTCCGGTCGTTTGGGAAAGTCGGTGAGCCAGGCAAATGGCCAGCGTGTATTCTTCCCCGATAAAATTCCCCTGTTCGTCGATCAGGGCCAGCCGATCGGCGTCCGGGTCCTGGCAGAAACCGACGGCTGCCTGCCCGTGGACGACCTGGGAGCGGACGTCCTGCAAATTCTCGGCAATGGGTTCGGGAGGATGAGCAAAGCGACCATGAGGCTCTTCTCCCAGCAGCGTGACTTGGCAGCCGAGTTGCTCGAGCAGAAAACGTCCCAGCCGTGCACCTGCCCCATGGTTGGCATCCAGTAATACCGCGAATTTCCGCTCGCGAATCCGTTCCACATCGACCGTGGCCAGGATCAGGCGGGCATGATCGCCAAGTGTGTCGTCAATGAGACGCTGGCGGCCAAGCTGGTCATGAGGCTTCCAATTGGTTCCTTGTCCAGCTTCATACCGAGCGGCAATTCGGGCTCCGACATCGGCCGAGACGACTCGACCGTCATTGCCGAAGATCTTGATTCCATTGTATTCCGGAGGGTTGTGGCTGGCCGTGATCTGGATCGCTCCCGCCGCCTCGTGAACGCGAACCAGAACGCCGACCGTGGGCGTGGCGGCGACATCCGCCTGGAGCACATCCCGTCCCACCCCCTGGAGTGTCGCTCCGGCGATCATGGAGAACATGGTGCCCGTGGCGCGACCATCCCGGGACAGCACAATCGGTCCGGGAGGAAGCTCCGCCGCCACGGCGCGAACGTAACGGACGACCACATCGGGATCGAGAGAGTCTCCCACAATCCCACGCAATCCAGAGACACTGATAATCAATCGGCTCACAGGAACACCATCACGGGGCCATGCGGTTTCTTCGGCCGGGAAAACTTCCCCGCCAAGGTCTCTGCCGCCGCCGCCGGGTTGCGTTTCCGGCCCTGGTGCTCGCGAGCACCGTTTCGGGAGCCGTCCCGTGAGGACAGGCGTACCGGAGTTCGCGCGGATGGCGGCGACGGGCGGGTTCAAGTGTAAGATTAACGACTTTCAGATCGTGAGAACACCGGTGATTCGAAATCCCCCCGGGTCCCCTTTTGCCTCATGGCAGCGTCGCATACAACAAACTCGAGAGGTACAAACCACGATCAACCTTTACCTACCGAGCGGTGCGACATGGGATATGAGGCGGCGTTGGAACAGCTTGAATCGGGTGCCAAGCAGGGGAAATTAAGCGAAGGAGCCGTGGAGAATATTCGGAGTTGGCTGACGGAACCCCGGTACGCCCTCTATGCCGACGAAGTGGCCCAGCACTTGGCGGAAGGGAAATGGCAGGCGCTGGATGACGCGTTCTGGACGGTCATTCCCTTCGGCACGGGTGGACGGCGGGGTCGGATGTACCCCATCGGTTCGAATGCGATCAATGACCGCACGATCGGGGAGAGCGCGCAGGGGCTGGCCAATTATGTGAAGCGGCAAGCCGAGAGCGAGTCGTGGACGAAACTCTCCTGCGGCATTGCCTACGATACTCGCCATAAATCGCGGCATTTCGCTGAACTCTGCGCGGAAGTCATGAGCGCCTCGGGCTTCCATGTCTACTTTCTGGACGAAGTCCGCAGCACGCCGGAGCTTTCGTTCCTGGTCCGTGTTAAGCATTGCACCTGCGGGATCATGGTGACGGCCAGCCACAATCCCCCTCGAGACAACGCGGTGAAGGTCTATTGGGAGACGGGAGGGCAACTGCTCCCACCCCATGACAGCGCGGTGATCCGGGAAGTTATGAACACGGAAGAGATTCAGCGTGCGTCGTTCGAGGAGGGGCTGAAGGAGGGCCGGATCGAGATCTGCACGGAAGAAGTCGACGCGGCCTTTCTCGACGCAGTCCAATCACAGAGCTTCGCCGGCCCGCGGGACCTCTCCATCCTCTATTCACCCCTGCATGGTGTCGGGACGTCGGCGGTCGTGCCTGTCTTGCAAGCCGACGGATTCAATCAGATTGAGGTCTATCCGCCGCAGGCGGAACCGAGTGGTGATTTCCCCAACGTCCCCAATCACTCGGCCAATCCCGAAAACCCCGAAGTCTTCGAGGCCTTGGTCGAGCACGCTCGTTCCTCGGGGGCCCATGTCGCCCTGGTTACCGATCCGGATGCCGACCGCATCGGCTGTGCCGCGCCGATCACCACGGACCCGACCGGACCTTGGGCTCCCTTTACCGGGAATCAGATCGGTGTGCTCCTGGCTGATTATGTCCTCGAGCAACGCAAGCTGCAGGGGACCCTCTCGCAGGATGCCTACGTGGTAAAGACCCTGGTCACAACCGAAATGATTCGCCGAGTGGCTGAATCTTACGGAGTGAAAACGTATGGAGATCTGCAGGTCGGTTTCAAATGGATTGGGGGAACCATCGACCAGATGGGACCGGAGAATTTCGTGTTCGGAGCGGAGGAGTCGCACGGCTATCTCGTCGGCCAGCATGTCCGCGACAAGGATGGGGTCGTGGCGACCATGTTATTTGCGGAACTAGCCGCGAAATGCCGGCAGGAAGGATTGTCGCTGCACGAAAAGCTGGACGCACTCTACTGGCAGCATGGCTACCATGCCGAACGGCTACTGAACATGACCATGGAGGGTTCCGAGGGAATGGGGCGGATGAAGGAGTTAATGGGGCGACTGCGCGACGATCCTCCCCAGGAACTGGCGGGCCTGCGAGTGACCAAGGTCCGAGACTTTCTCCGTCTGAAAGTGACCGAGATGGGAGGAGAACCGCAACCCTTGGAGGGCCCGCCGGGAGACATGGTGATCCTGGACTTTGCCGAGTCGGGAAATCACATCGCCGCCCGGCCTTCCGGGACCGAGCCGAAGGTGAAGTTCTACATGTTCCAATTTACGCCGGCCGAGCAGTTGTCGGATTTGGACGAGGTGAAGCGGGCAACCGACCGGCGACTGGCGGATTGGGAAGCCGCGCTGCGCGAGTTGATTGATCAGACCTGACCAATCGCGAGCTGGCCATCACGCCTGACCATCGTGTCTGACCATCGCGAAATCGTAGCGGTGGGAGGCGGGAATTGCCACCGCCGGGGCCCAGGACCGGCAAGGCTCGGGACCAACACTGCCCAGGACCAGCAGGGCCCAGAATGCTGCTTCGTCGGTTCCTGGTCAATGGATATATGGGACTTATGCAGAAGGGAACGGGTTTTCCGATGGCCTCATCAAGTCGCTTTCCACGCTTGTTCTGGCGCGCCTGTCGGCTGCGCTGTCCCCTGTGCGGAAAGGGAAAGCTGTTTCGCAATTGGTTTCGCATGTATCCGAACTGCAGTCATTGCGGAGCAAAATTCGAGCGGGAAGCGGGCTTCTTTCTGGGCTCGATTTATTTCAATTACGGACTGACGGCCTTGATCGTCTCGGTCTTCTACCCGATCGCCCTCTTCAATGAGTGGCTCTCGAACGACATGCTGCTCGGAACCAGCTTGATCTTTTGTTTGATTTTCCCGATGTGGTTCTTCCGGTATGCTCGGAGTCTCTGGCTGGGATTCGATCAGTTTGTCGATCCACGCCCTGGCGAAGGGGGATTCAGCGACGAGGGGTCGAGCGAATCGAATTCGCTTGACTCCTGAACTCGTCCGGAATCCAGCCGAGTTTCGGCATCTTCGGATGATCGAGATTGAAGCTGAGTTTGCGACTGGGCCTTGGTGGCGGTATCGTCCCGCTCGCGCGCTTGTCGCAGCATCTCCCGCCGCTTCCCCCACTTGGCCCGCGCCTTGATGAGCCAGGGAAAGTCGAAGCTCAGCGGCTCCCGCTGGGCGAACGGCTGGAGGTACTTGACGACTTCGGCAGCCGTCTGAATGCGATTCTCGGGCCGCTTGGCCAGCATCTTGTGGACGATCAACGACAACCGCTTGGGAACATCAGGACGGATCTCCTCAATCGAGCGAGGCCGGACTTCTCGATGAGAACGGATTTTTTCCACGGCTGATTTTGTCGGGAAGGGAGGATGGCCGACGAGAGCAAAATAGAGCGTCCCTCCCAGACTGTAA
>JBJHCD010000089.1:0-11527 GCA_050485845.1 Pirellulaceae bacterium
TCGGAGAGCTGACTGACCGTCTCCGGGTCGCTGAGCGCCCGTTTCCCAAATCCAGGCAAAGCACCGGCGGAGACCGCTTCCTGCTGGGAATCGGGGTAATTGCTGATCAACATCACCGGGGTTTCCTTCCACTGTGGATGTTGCTTGAGCTGCCGAATGAATGTCAGCCCATCCCCTCCTTCTTCAAACACGCGGTTGACCAAGACCAGGTCATAGCGTTCACGCTCTAACTGGACCAGCGCATCGTCATCCCCATGCGCTCGCGTGACCTCGACCTGAAAATTCTGTTTCAACAGGTTGCTGATATTCTGGTGGTCGTAATCGCAGTTGCCAATCTCAAGCACTCGACGCATGGCGTCCTCCAAAGTGTCAAAAAAATCGTACCCCAAAAACTTCTTGTTCTGCTCCCGGCCACGGAAACTTTTTCCCTTTTCCGTTTTCTCTGATTTTCCGCTCTTGGACATTTAGGGCGTGAGAGCACCGGGTTGTTCGCGTGTCCGGATTTTCCGAACCGAGCCTTCTTGCCGTTTCCCCTCCTTGCTTCTCCTCGGTCGAATCTGTCATGGGCTCGAAGGGCGAGTGGCGGGTGAGTGGAGGCGGGAGACCTCCGATGGGGAAAGGGCCCGGTCGAAGAGGGCGATCTCGTCGAGTCGCCCTTCCCAGTTGTCTTGATGGTCACAGCGGCCGCCGAAAAAGAGGCGTTCGGTCGGCCGCCGAAGGGTTCGTGGCGCCACCGCTTCGATTTCCGGATTTCGATTACCATTGACATGCACGCGGACTCGATCCCCTTCCCGTACCAATACGACGTGGTTCCAGGTCCAGCGGGCCAGTTCGGTCGTACCGACCAGCGGCTCGGCCGGATTCTCTTCGGTTCCAGGCAGGAACACCACTTTGCCGGAATGGGAGATTCCTCCCAATCCCAGATGGTCCCCTTCCGGCCCCGCACCCTGATCGAGTCCGAAGTCGTGGCCGCGCGAAAACATCCAGCCCGCGATGTCGCGACCATCCAGGGGCATTCCGTTCCAGCACCAGAGGGAAACCGTGTAATCGTCCCCGAGGTCGGCAATGCGGGCATCGAGTCGTCCACCCGCGAAATGAGCCGCTCGATTCAGCTCGCCCCCTTGAGTGAATCGCCCTCGATGTTCCGGCCCTTCCAAGAAAAAGACCACTCCCGGCTCATAGATCCCATCCTGGCCACGCCCCGAGGCATCGATCGCTCGAGGTCCCGCCCACTCATCCAACCGCCAGTAGGCGACGGGCTGGGCGGCCAGAATCGCCTCAACCGCCACGCCACGACTTTGCTGGAAAGTACGCCGTGGCAGGCCGGTCACGGTTTCCAACAGCCCCACTGCCGCTTCGGCAATCTTCGGCTCGGCCTCAATCTCCAGTCCAGCCGATCGAGCGGGCCAGGTGTTGTAGCCTCCCAGCAAATGCTGTTCGGGAGGAGGGATGTATCCGTCTCCTCCGTTGGCCAGTTCAATCACCATCGTCTGTTCGAGCGGACTTTGATGTTTCAACTTCAACCCGGTCAGCGCGTAGGTCTCATTCGGCGTGGTGGCGATCGCCACCTTGCCGATGCGAATGGCCTGAACCACGACTTCCGTGGCAGCTTTTTCGTGGAGGTAGAGTTGTTCTCGAGCATAGACTTCTCGCGTGTCACGAGGAGGCCGATCTCCCATCTCGTCCACAATCCGCCGAGCCCACTCCAGATGCTGCTGATCGGGAACTCGGTATCGGAGCGTCATCCGTGCTTCGGCCATGGCCAGATCGGCATCCAGCTCGTAGGAGATTCCCTGAAAGGTGCCCAGCGCGATTTCCAGCAGGCCCTGAGTGTAGCTTTCCAAAGTCGGCTCGACCGTTGATTCAGCCGGCTTCGTGTAATCACGTCGCCAGATGTCGCCGCTACATCCATGAGAGAGAATCGCCACGAACTCACCCTCGCCTCCACGCTCAGCCACCGAGCGAGACTCCAGCGACTGGGGCGACTCTCCCGAAGCAGGCAGCTGTTCCGAGCCGGTCGACTTTGCAGGCAACTTTGCGGGCGACAAGTCGGCTTGGTCGTCAGCTTGGTCCGACGGGGCTCCCTCGTCCTGCTCGGTCTTACCGCCGCCATTACGTTCGGCATGACCGTCGCCTCTGTTGCCGGCATCGCGGTCGCCGTGAGGCGTCTTGCTGGAAGCCCCCGACACTCGACGCTCCAAACCATCGCAGAAGAGGCCGAAGTAGTCGGCACTGATATGCTGATCGCCGAAATAGTGCATCGAGAAGTTGGCCAGCACGGCGAGTGGTTTTCCGGAGACGGACGAGCGAAAGGCGATCAGGGAGAGGTCGGGATCCTTGGGGCCCGACTCCCCAATCACGTCATCCCAGACTCGTCCAGCATGCATGTTGGCTCGAACCGTCGGATTCCCGAACGGATCCTGCTCGATGCGATCTGGCCTGCGAATCCATCGTCGCAGCGCGGTAAAGTCCGCCGCGGAATCAACGCCCCATCCCACCTCGGCCGGTTCCAGTCTCGATTCCGCAGTGGCGATCGCCTCGGCGATTTTCTCGCGCAGGTAGGGAACGTAGGTCGGATCGACTTCCGTTCCGAGACAGGCCATGGCGGAAGGAGCCGTATGGGTGTGCGTCGCGGAAATCATCATCCGGTTGACGGCAATCTCGGTCCGCTGAGAGGCCAGCTGTTTCGCTTCATCCAGCAGGGGACGAGGAAGCATGCAGCTATCGACCACCACAATGGCCAGCCGCTCCGCTTGGTCGTCCAACACGATGGCTCGAGCATGGAGTCGAGATTTGATTTGATCGACGGATCGGCTGAGCATCCCGCCGTTCACCAACACGGGGAGCTGGATCGGAGTGACGTCGACCTTGGCCGCCCCGACCTTCAGTTCTGCCCGCGCGGGTGATGCACTGATCAGACCGAGCCCCAAAATCGAAGCCAAAAGACAGGAAACCGGCCAGGCACGAAGCGGAAGCAAAGCCATCAAGTAAGCCATCATGGATGTAGCAACTTAAGGTGGGGGCAACGGGGGTGGGATGGGATCGGAGGCCGGCTTCATTTCGGGGACGGCGAACTCGGACTCGACATCCGCCGTGCCGCTCGATTCCAACTCGAGCGAGGAACGTTCCGTCCCCCCCATAAACGAGGAAATCAGAGTCCCTAGCCCAAAGGCCAATAGCAAGGAGATCCAAATGAGGCTTTGGGGACGCATATACGATGGTCTGCTCTTGGCCACGCTAGTCGAACCACTCATCGGATGGGTCGAATTTTGGAAGCACCACAATCAAGACCTTCATTTTCCCGATCGCTCGATGGCGCGTTCCAGGCCGAATCAGGATGCACATCCCCGGATGAACAGGGATTGTGACGTCATCCAGTTGCATGGCCGCATCCGGCTCGCACTCGAGAAAATAATACGTTTCCGTCAATCGCCGATGGTAGTGAAGCCTTGCGTCCTCGGCAATCTCGGTAACATGAATCGTGCCGGGATAATCCGGCACGTCCGCGAAAGCTCGCCGAGCGGTCCCGCAGGGACAGGGAACTCCCGGGATGCCGGCAAAGTCAACCAGTTCATACCCGGCACTACCTCCCTCCGCCATCCCGAGCGGCCTGGGTGACGTCGAGCGAGATTCGACGGAGGACGTTGATGGGGAAAGTGATGGGGGAGTTGATGGGGAAGTCGCATTCGAGGCGGACAGATCCGGTGGCAAGTCATCGATGGACATCAGGCGATACGTCCCTCTCACGGGATTGGCTGACAGGGAGAATGGCGTTGGTATGTGGTCCACGGCGCGAGTTAAAATCTACGGCCCAGGTCCCTATATCCTAGCAGTTGGGCCCCCAAAACTCCACCGGTCCCGCGGCACGTTCGACAGGACCCGGCCAGCCATTACAGGCGTCAAGGTCCGCCTAACAGTTGATGTAAACCATGTAGCCAAAAATGCTTCTGATCACTCAAGCGTTGTCGAGATGTGCGCCGATACCTTGTCCTGTTGCCCGAGCGGTCAGTGAACTTTCCACCAATCGGGCAGCGGGACAACCGGAGCGGGTACCTTGGGCCACGGATTGGCTCGACCGGTCTGGCGACACGCACTCTACCACAGCGGGCCTGTGAGTCCGACGCGTTCCCGCAACGATCCAACGTGCCTGTGAAGCCGCCGATGGACCGGCCCCAGACCGGTTCCAACCATCATTACCTGGATGGACTTTGGCGGCGGGAAACGCGGGGACGCGATCGGGACAACTACGGGAAGTAGAGGCGCCAGTTCGATAGTTCCATCGAAAAGGAGACATGGCTCGATGAAGTGGACATTGATGGTTAGCACCCTGGTGCTTGGATTTAGCTTGACCAGCCAATCGTTTGGTTTTGAACTCTTGGATCGTCTGTTGGGTACCAACGGAAATGTCGGGTGTGCGGAGAAGTGCTGCGAACCGAAGTGTGCGGCTCCCGCGCCGGTCTGCTGCGACCCGGCCCCGACCTGCTGTGCCAAGCGTCCGAGCTTGCTCAGCGGCCTGCACTCGCCCAAGAAGTACTGCCCTCCTCCCGTGGACGTTTGTGGCTGTGACCACAATGGATGCGCGGACAAGGTAGTCGGCTGCTGTGTGAAGCCCGATCCGAAATGCGGAGTGGATCCTTGTGCGACCGCTTGCTGCAAGCCTCGCCGCCCCACCCTGCTCGACCGAATCTTCGCTTGCAATCGCTGCAAGCCCAGCTGCTGCCAGCCTACCTGCGGATGTGAAGTTTCGCACGGTGGGGAAGCGGCTCCCGACATGGATCACGATATGCCTCCGGCTCCCGTCGTGGATCCGTCGGCATACGTTCCCGCTCAGCGTCGCGTCGTTCACGCCAGCTCCACTTCGGTGCGTTAAGCCTGGCAATGCCTGAGAGACGGCGACACGGCACGGCCCGCTCGCGCAAGCGACGCGGGCCGTGTTTTTTTCTTGCTCCACCTCTTCATGCCTTGCGGCGGTTTTCCAACGATCAAGAGGCCGGCTTGTGGGGACTGGCCTTCAGCAACCCCGTAGCGAATCCGAGCAGATTCTCCTGTTCGCGGCAGTAGTGCATCAGCGGTTCGAAGTCGTCGGCCCGTTCACAAAGCTCCAACAAGCTGGGGGCGATTCCATGGGAAGGCGTGTCGGGGGGAGTCAGCTCGATCGCGGCGGAAACGGCCTCGGAATGTCTACCGAGTCGCGAGAGCAAATCGACAAAGACTTCAATCGCCGCGGCTCCTTCCTGTCGGACGTCCACGGACTGGGCTCGCTCGCGAAAATACTCGACCGCCTCCTCCACATTCTCTCCCAAGAGGGCTCGAAAATAGAGTGCATGGGTCGGATAGATGTCGACGAAGGGCTCTTCGCCCCGGTACTGAAACTGAGGGCTGAGCCGCCGCCCATATTCGGTCAGATCCAATACCATCCGTAGCTGGTCGGGGTCGTCGATAATCCGGGCGGAGCGAACGGTGGAGGCCAAGTGTGTCGTGTCGAGATGATAGGCAAACTCGCCGAATAACCAGTCTCGATCGGCCACCAATTCCGCGATCGTCGATTCGGCGGGAGCCGTTCCCTGTTGCCGGGCAATGTCGGCTTGGAGCGAGGCGAGCAATTCGCGATGGACTTGTTCGGCCAGCAACCCGGCGGCCACCTGGCGTTCGCTCTTGGAACATTGAGCAAGCACGGTGTCCAAGGTCGTGATGGCGTTGCAGGTGCCGAAATGTCGCAGCACCAATTCATAACCTCGTCCCGTGTCGACTGCCTCGTGAAGCAGTACTTCGACCAGCTCCTCGAGGTTGTCGTCGGTCGGCTCCAACTGGCGAAGCTGGGCCGCCACGGCGCCACGATCACCGACCGGCCGCAGGTACATCCACCCTTCCCGAATCTTTCCCTGCTCGAGCAAGAGATTTCCCACCTCGCGACAGGCCTTCAGCAGCCCCTCTTCCAACTGGTCGCGTTGGGATTCGGACAGCTCTTCCGCCGATTCGTTGTACAGCAAGGGGAGCTGGAGGGCATGGCGGACCTGCATCTTGCGGATTTCGAACAATTCGTGGAAACGACGAGTTTGTTGAAATTCCTCGGCCAGCAATTCCAACACAGCACCCGCTCCCTCTGACTTGCAGGCCGTCCGCAAGCGGTCAAAGATGGAGACGTTTGACGTCATTTCAAGTTCCTTTTCTCCCGAGGGGGTCCCCGATGTCTCGCCAGCGTTTGGATTGTCTATAATGCGATTCGCGACGTAAAGCGACGTCGCCACGATGGTTCATGGTACCTCGTTTTGCTTCTGTCCCCACCCTACCCGGAATCGCTATGTCCCAACCAGATATCGAGGGGGGTTCGCCCACGGAACCCGGCGGCGACTTCGCCGGCCTGCGGGTAGCCGCCTTCGAGAGCCGTCGTGCCGCGGAAATGCAGCGGATGATCGAACGCTTTGGGGGGGTGGCTCAAGTCAGTCCCTCGCTGCGCGAGGTCCCGTTGGAAAAGAACGAGCCCGCGATCGAATTCGCTCATCGGCTGATTACGGGAGAGGTCGGCGTCGTCGTTTTTCTGACGGGGGTTGGATTTCGGTTCCTGCTGTCGGCCATCGAAAAACATGTGGCTCGGCAACGGTATCTCGATAGCCTCCAGGATATTGTCACCATCGCCCGAGGTCCGAAGCCGGTGGCCGCCATGCGGGATGTCGGCATCACGCCGACGCATCGTGTCCCGCCACCCAATACATGGCGGGAACTGCTGACACTGATCGACCAGTCGGTCCCGGTCGTCAATCAGACCGTCGCGCTGCAGGAGTATGGCGTCACGAACCGCAGCTTGATCGCCGGCCTTGAGGCACGTGGAGCCGAGGTGCTGAACGTGCCGGTCTATCGCTGGGAACTTCCCGATGACCGAGAACCGTTGGAAAAGAACGCTCGGGCGCTGGCCGATCAAGCGGTCGATGTCGCCCTCTTCACGTCCGCTCATCAAATCGTCAATCTACTTCAAATTTCCGATCAACTCGGAATTGTCGAAGAGGTGCGAGCAGGTCTGAACCGGGCCGTCTTGGGTTCCATCGGACCGACGACGAGCGAGGCCCTGGGTGAACTGGACTTGGTGGTGGATTTCGAACCCGAGCACGCGAAAATGGGCCACTTGGTGGCGACCGCGGCCGCTCGAGCCCCTTCCCTTCAGAAGATGAAAGCGCGGCGCAATCCCGCGATACGCTCCTCCATGCAAACCTCGAATGCATCGCAGTCCGTTCCGGCCTGGCACGATGGTCCCTTTCTCAAGGCCTGCCGGGGCGAAGCGACCGACGTGACCCCGGTCTGGCTGATGCGGCAAGCAGGCCGCTACATGGCGGAATACCGAAAGGTTCGTGGCGAGACCACTTTCCTCGGACTCTGCCGCGACCCGCAACTGTGCAGTGAAGTCATGTGCACCGCCGTGGAAAAACTCGGGGTCGACGCCGCGATCTTGTTTTCCGATCTGCTCCCCATTCTCGAGCCGATGGGGATGCAGTTGGAGTTCACCGCGGGGGAGGGACCGGTCATCCATAACCCGATTCGGTCGGCCGAGGACGTGGATCGGTTTCTGGAACTGGAATCGATTGAGCCGCTGGAGTTTGTTTGTGAGGCGGTCCGGCAGACCCGCCGCGATCTTCCGGCGCACCTTCCGCTGATTGGATTCGCGGGTGCCCCGTTTACGCTGGCCAGTTATGCGATCGAAGGGGGATCGAGCCGGAATTACTTGAATACCAAGCGGCTGATGTACCAGGATACCGGAGCATGGCAGAGCATCATGGAGCGGCTATCGCGAGCGATCTCGCTGTACCTCCGCTCACAAATCGACGCGGGTGCCCAGTGCGTGCAGATTTTCGATTCCTGGGTCGGCTGCCTGGGACCCGATGACTATCGCCACTACGTGCTGCCGTATCAGAATCAGATCATCGAGTCGCTTCCGGTCGGGATTCCGATCATTAACTTCGCCACCGGCAATCCGGCGCTCCTTCCGCTATTGGCCGAGAGCGGCGCGCCGGTCATCGGACTCGATTGGCGAGTTCGATTGGAAGATGGCTGGAATGCCGTCGGCCGGAATCGATCGATTCAAGGCAATCTGGATCCGATGGTACTGCTGACCGACGTCCCGACGATTCGCCGTCATGTCGAAGCCATCCTCAAGCAGGCCGACGGCCGTCCCGGACACATCTTTAATTTGGGTCACGGCGTACTGCCGCAAACCCCCGTGGAAAACGCCATCGCCCTGGTCGAAGCCGTCCATGAACTGAGCGCCCGGTAACCGCGCCCGGTAACCGTCAGGTTGGACATGGCTCCGAGATGGCATTCGCACTGTCAGTAAATTGTTGACTCCCCTGTGGGGAGCCGCTAGCATCGACCGGAGCGGGCAAGGCGGTAGGTTTCGCACAGCATTGACAGAAGGGGAATGTCATGGGGAAGCGATCACGGCGAGAATTCCTGGCGGACGTCGGACGAGGAATGCTGGTGGCCGGAGTCGGCTCGACCCTGGCGGTGGATCTCGGGCTTTGTGCCCTCCCGGACGATGACGGTCCCGAGCGGCTGCAATTCGGAGAGATAGAGCGTCTCGTCAGCCTCATGCAGCAAACGCCGGTGGACCGGTTGCAACGCGTGGTCATGGAGAAAGTCGGGAGTGGCACCAGCCTGCCGACTCTGGTCGCGGCCGCCGCCCTGGCCAACGCACGCACTTTCGGCGGCCAAGACTACAACGGCTATCATACATTCATGGCCCTCGGTCCAGCTCTGGGCATGGCCGGGGAATTGCCGAGCCCGGCCAGTCCACTCCCTGTCTTGAAAGTCCTCTATCGCAATACGGCCCGTATTCAAGAGCAGGGAGGTTCCAGTCGCGAAAAGCTGCACGTGGTGGCCGCGGACGAGACAGCCATGCCTCCCGATCCCGGACCGTGGCTACAAGCGGCGACACGGAGCGCCGACATGGACCGCGCCGAGCGAGTGTTTGCTTCCATCGCTCGCGCTCCCGTGGGTGAAGCCTACAACCACCTGCAATTCGCGGTGCAGGACGAGGTCGACGTGCACCGCATCGTGCTGGCCTGGCGGGCATGGACGATGCTGGATATCACCGGACCCGAGTTCGCGCACACCCTGCTGCGCCAGTCGGTACGGTACTGCGTTAATGCAGAACAGCAGATGATTTCGAGAGGTCGCGATCCGTCGGGAATCCGCGAACTGCTGCCGAAACTGCTGGACACAAACGCCCTACACGATCATGCCCCGGGTGAAACGGAGCCGGGAGATGCTTGGGTGGCCGAGTCGGCTGAGCTGATTTGTCTGGGGAGTCCCGAAGAAGCGGCCAAACTGGCGGCGGGGGCTCTGGCGGACGGAATCTCTCCGGAGGTCCTCGGCGAAGCCATTTCGTTGGCGGCGACACGCCTCTTGCTGCACGACCGTGGGCTCAGTGAACAGCAAGCGTCAACCGGGCGACCAGCTGGGAGCGTCCATGGCGCGTCGATTGGAGTTCACGCCGCCGATTCGGCGAATGCGTGGCGAAATATCGCTCGGGTCAGCAACCGTCGCAACACGTTCGCCAGTCTGATTGTCGGCGCTTACCACACGGCGGGCCGTGGCGGACAGGTCCAGCGCGAGCCCATTCCTTACGAGGAGGTCGCTCAAGATCTGAGCACCAACGACCCCGAGACATTGTTGTCCAGCCTGGACGAGGCGGTACGCGGCAACGATCAATTGCGGGCCAGTGCGTTGGTCCATCGTTTCGGGGAACTGGGACTATCGGCCGACGCGATATTCTCCAGACTCTTACCCTACGCGGTCAGTGAAGACGGCGCCCTGCATGCGGAGAAATACTATCGCACCGTGCAGGAGGAGTTTGCCACGACACGCCCGTCGCTCCGCTGGCAACATCTCGTTGGCCTGGCGCGCGTGACAGCCAGTGAGTTCGGCCATCCCGCTCCCGGACAGGAGGAGGCTCGACAGTTGCTGGGAATTGGTTGATCGGCGTCCGCTGTTCATCGACTTTTCGACGGAAGAGTGCGAGTACCAAGAAACGAAAACTGAAGCCTGACCAGATCGTTCGCTCACACTATGTGGCCAGGATCGCGTCGAGCGACTGGTAGCTGATTTCCATTCCGTCCGTCATGCCCGTGGCCAGTGCCGTGTCGCGATCGGCTTTCGAGGCATACCGGATGGATGTCGAGACGCGCGTGGCTCCTTGGGACTCGCTGAAGGTCACCGTGATCACCGTCCCCGCTTGTCCCATGCTCCCCCCCATGTCGCCCGGGTCGTAGAACTGCGAATGCACCAGCCTGGTGTTGGGAACCACCTCTTGAAACTCACCGCTGAACCCGAATTCATGCCCCTCTTCGTCGCTGCGCCAGCGCCAGCGGTACGCGCCACCAACTCGAACATCCATTTCGCAAACGGGCATGGACCACCCTGGAAGCCCGGTGAGCCAACGACGCATCAGGTCCGGTTCAGTATAGGCCCGCCAAACCAACTTGGCCGGCGCGTCGAAGTCCCGCGTGACCAGCACTTCCGTATCGGAGGGCATCGTTACTTCAGCCGGTTTCATTTCTGACGATCCTTATTATTCCGCGTTGGTTTCCGTGTCGTCGTACCTGATTGCTTTCCCGCTTGCTTCAGTTCGGCCAGGAGGGCGTCCAGCCGTTGGTAGTTTCCTTCCCAAATCTCTTGAACCTGCTCCAGCCAGTCGGTGACCGCCTTTAGTCGTTCGGGCTCCAACCGACAGGGCCGCGACTGGGCAATTCGCCGCCGAGAAATCAATCCAGCCGATTCCAGCACCTTCAGGTGCGAGGAGATTGTTGGCTGCGTCAGATCGAAGTGACCCACCAAATCCATCACCGTGGCTTCACCACGCGCCAAATGCACCACAATTCCCCGGCGAGTCGGATCGGCAAGTGCGGCGAAAGCTTGGTCCAAGTGTTCCATGGATCTATAGGCTACAATCTATATAGACGACTGTCAATATACAAGTCGAGCGATCGTTTGTGGGGGTTCGCCCGGGTCAGACGTTGATTGTTGTTCCACGGAGGAGACGTTGTATCGCACTGACTCGACAGGGCGACCGGGCCCAGCATCCGAGATAGCGGCAGCCTGGAGACGGACGTTCGGCGCCCAATGAGGCTGGCCAACATCGCAGCGACTACCGCGTGGGGGACTTCTTCACACGTTTCGGCTCGAGTTCTTGCCTTTGAGCGTTTCGCGGCGCAGCAACAACCAACCACGACTGACCCCGGGGAACCCTTCCCACATCCCACTCCCACTCGTACTCCTACTCGTACTCCTACTCGTACTCCTACTCGTACTCCTACTCCTACTCGTACTCCAACTCCCACTCCTACTCCTACTCCCACTCCTACTCCCACTCCTACTCCTACTCCCACTCGTACTCGTACTCCTACTCGTACTCGTACTCCTACTCGTACTCGTACTCGTACTCCCACTCCTACTCCCACTCCTACTCCTACTCGTACTCCCACTCGTACTCCCACTCGTACTCCTACTCCTACTCGTACTCGTACTCCCTCTCCCTCTC
>JBJHCD010000090.1:0-11521 GCA_050485845.1 Pirellulaceae bacterium
CCCCACTCCCACTCGTTCCCCCCACTCCCACTCGGTCCCCCCACTCCAACTCCCAACTCCTAGCCAAGACCTACCCAGCCCCGTGACGGACCGCACTCGCCTCCCCCCAGCCACTGCTTCCCCAACCGAACTCAGCCGCCCGGTGGACGGTCTCTCTTCCGACTCCCCTTCCTCGCCCATCTCCCCGCGATACTCGCCGGTCGTGCTGCGACTTCGAAAGTGGCAGATTGTGGCGGTGGTGGTCGGGGTGCATTTCGGCCTGATTTGGCTGATCGCCCTCAGTTGGCGAGTTTTCTGGCTGGCCTATCTATCGATGGCTCTCCTGGCCGCGGCCTGGACGACCATTCCTATTCTGGGCGGTCTGGCAATCTGGTTTCATCATCGTGAGCAGCGAACGGAGTAAGTTTTCATGCGTTTCTTGCATGCCGCCGACATTCATCTGGACAGCCGGCTGCTGGGGTTGGAGCGATACGAAGGAGCGCCGATCGAGGAGATTCGCAGTGCGACTCGGCGAGCTTTCGAGCGTTTGGTCGCTTTGGCTCGAGACGAATCGGTCGACTTCGTGCTGATTGCGGGCGACCTCTACGATGGCGATTGGACGGATTACAACACGGGCCTCTTTTTCGTATACCAGATCACGGATCTTCAGAAGGCGGGAATCCCGGTCTTTGTGATTGCGGGAAACCATGACGCCGCCAACAAGATGACTCGTTCGCTGCGTCTTCCGCCGAATCCAACCGGTGGCTCGCCAATGTTCGGTCATCGAGCACCGGAGACGCGGGTCCTGGAGGAGATCGGGGTGGCGATTCATGGCCAGTCCTTCGCGCAGCAATCCGAATCCGACAATCTCGCTCGGCAGTATCCCCCCGCTCTCCCCGGACTATTCAACATCGGCCTGTTGCACACCAGTCTGGAAGGGGACCGGCAACATGCCACTTATGCTCCCTGCAGCCTGGACGATCTCCGAGGAAAGGAGTATCAGTACTGGGCCCTGGGGCATATTCACCAGCGGCGAATTGTCAGCGAGGAACCCTTCGTCGCCTTTCCGGGCAACATCCAAGGACGGCACATTCGCGAGACGGGTGAAAAGGGTTGCCTTCTGGTGGAAGTCGGCCAACGTCATGAGATCAACGCGAAATTCGAACCACTCGATGTCTTTCGCTGGGAAACGCTGGAAGTCAACTGTCAGGATGCCGCCACCGTCAGTGACGTGCTGGAACGCTTCCAACGGGAGCTTGAAGACCTGATCGCTCGCCATGGGACCATAATACCGCTCGGCGTCCGCGTCGTGTTCTCCGGTCCTTGCGAAGCTCACCAACACCTGGTTGCCGGTGGTGCCGACCATGTGGCGGAGATCCGGGCCGCCGTCCATGCGGTCGGCCGAGACCAAGTCTGGATCGAGAAGGTGAAGTTTGCCACGCAATATCCTCCCCGGCCGCGGCGGGGCTCCCACTGGGATGGTCCGGTGGCGGAGCTGGTCGGCTTATTGGACGAGTTGTCTGGTGACCAGGGGGATCTGGAGCCCCTGATCAAGGAACTCAAGACGGTTCAGGACAAACTGCCGGTTGAATTGCAAACGGGAGTCGAGCCGCTGAATGTGACCGATCCGGCCTGGATCCGAGACCGGCTGGCCGAGGTCAAGCCACTTCTGATTCAGCGACTGACGCACTCGACGGACGATTCATGACATACCCTCTCACGGGGGCCATTGCCGGATGGGGGGCCCGGTGAGACGAAGCCCTTGATGGAACGGCCTTCCGTTCACTCGTGTCCAGCTCGGGCCGGGAAATCCGAGCCACGCCGAGCCACGAGTTTCGCATCGATCGGAAATGCCCAACAGGAAACGCGAGCGGATGTATATACGTCGTTTGGATCTGATGGCTTTCGGGCCCTTCACCAATCAGTCCCTGGACTTTACGCCGGGCCTGAACATTGTCTATGGCGACAATGAAGCGGGAAAGAGCACCACGCTCCGGGCGCTGCGGCAGTTGCTGTTCGGGTTCGATCATCGCTGCGTGGATGGGTATCGGCACGACAATCAGAAGCTGCGGATTGGAGCGGTCCTGGAGGATGGCGATCGAATTCTGGAAATCATTCGTCGCAAGTCTCGCGGTGACACCCTGCGGGCCGCCGATGACCAGACCGTGGTGACGGAAGAGGAACTGGAGTCGTTTCTCGATCGAATCAGCGCCGCCGAGTTCCAGCAGCGGTTCGGCATCGACTACCAACAGCTTGTCACGGGTGGAAAGGAGATCTGCGAAGGGGGAGGCGATCTGGGGGAGATGCTCTTTTCCGCCGCGTCGGGCGTCGCCGACCTCCGTCAGGTCCAACAGGATCTGGCCGACCAGGCGGGCGAACTTTACAAGCCCAGCGGGTCGCGGCCGGCTCTGAACCAGGCCCTGGCGCAGCACAAAGCCCTCCGGCGGCAGATCAAGCAACTGCAGTTGCTCAGCAGCGAGTGGGAACAGCATGAAAAGTCTCTCCAGCAGGCCAAACGTCAACTGGAGGAAGTTCTGGAAAATCTTCGCGAAAAGTCATCCCGCAAGCGGCGGCTGGAGCAGCTCAAGTCCGCCCTGCCGAAGGTCGCCCACCGGGGAAAATTGCTCGAACAACTGGTTCCCCTGGAACGGATCCCCCGTCTTCCGGATGACTTTTCCACTCGGCGAGAAGCGGCGGTCCGCGAATTCCAATTGGCCCGCGGGGAACTGGAAACGCTGACTCGCCAGTTGGAGGAGCGTCAGAAGCAGCGGGGGTCGCTCGAGGTCCCGGATCTTCTGCTTCAGCATGCCGAGGAGATCGACCAACTGCGAATCGCTTTCGGCGCCTATCACAAGGCGCGACAAGACCGTCCAAAGCTCGAGGCAAAGTTACGGGAATGGGAGCGTCAGGCGTGCCGGATACTCGAAGATATCGGCCGCGAACCGGCGGGTGACGCCCATCCGATTCAAACGGTCACTCGCCAATTCCAAACGCGTTTGAAGCGATTGGCTCGGAACCGAGTTGCCTGGCAGCAAGATCAGAACAACTTGGCCCGCAAGGAATCCCAACTGCGGGCCGAACTCGAGAAGCTTCGGGAAGAACAGAAAGCCTTGGGCCCTCTGCCCGATCCGCAACAGCTCAAGTGGTCGATCCAGAATCTGCCGGCAGGCGAGAACCTCGAACGGGACATCCGACAGCTTGAGCAACAACTGCATCAAGCCGGCGAAGATTTCCAGGCGACTCGGCACCGTCTCCAGCTTCCCGACCTGCCCCCTCGGGAGATCGAGCAGATTCCGCTTCCCTCCCTGGCGACCATCCAGCGGTTCGAGGATGACTGGAAACAGCTGCGGACCCTGCTGGGCCATCACGATCAGCAGATCGAACAGCATGACCAGAAGATTCGTCAGCTGCGGAATGATTTGGAGAAGGAACGGGCCGAGCAGCGGGTGCCGACGGAGGCCGAACTGCAGCAATGCCGGCGGGAGCGGGAGGAAGCGTGGGCTCCGTTCCGCCAGGTCTGGCTGGGGAAGCGTCTTCCCGGACCGGAGGAAGCCGCCGAGCGGCTGACGCTCTTTGAACAGTTCGTCCAACAGGCCGATACCATGGCGGACCAGATGCGCCGGCAAGCGGACGTGGTCGCCAGGCAAGACCAATGGCTGCGGACCTGCGACGACTATCAGCGAGAAAAAGCGTTGCATGAGCAGCAACGGGAAACGGCCCGAGAGGAACTCGGCCGGTTGGAAGCTGACTGGCAAGACCTCTGGAAATCGCTGGGGGTCGTTCTACTTCCTCCCAGGGAGATGCGTGATTGGACGGAGAAAGTCCACCGCTTGATGGAGGACGCGCGTCAACTTCGCCAAAAGGAACTTGAGCATCAATCGCTGCTTCAGCGAAAGACCACGGCAGTGGAACAGTTATGGAAGGGGCTCCGCGAGAGCGGAATGGAGGGAGACTTTGCCCCCCGATCCCAGTTACCGACAGATGACTTGGGGGCATTGCTGAAGATCAGCCGGGACGGAATTGAACGAGCCGAGGAGCTTGCACGGAAGGCCTCCCGTTTGAAGGATCGGGAATTGCAGAACGCCCAGGAACTGGAGCAGACACGGCGAGAACTCGAGCAGGCGGCGGAAGAGGGGAAGGCGTGGCAGGCCGAATGGTCGGAATGCATGGAGACGCTGCAACTGGCCGCGAGTACTTCACCCGACGAAGCGCAGACCGTGTTGGACACGCTGCAGGAATTGCAGCAAGCACAACGCAACGCGGAAACGGAACGGGAACGAATCCAGGGCATCGATCAAGAAGCCGCCGCCTTCCTGGATCAGCTTCGCGACATCTTGGAAAAGGTGGCGAACGACCTGATCGGGGAGCCTGTCGATGATGCCATGACGGGCCTGGCAAGGCGGCATCAAGAGGCCATCACGCTCAGCACGCAGCGGAAGTCGTTGGACGCACAACTGGAGGAGGACTTGCTGCGGCGGGACAAGCTGCGGCAGCGCGTGCATTCGGCCACCGTGGAACTGGAACTGCTCCGAGGCGAGGCGGAATGCGAATCAAATGATCAACTGCCGGCCATCGAGCGACTCGCCGTGCAGCGGCGAGAAACGGAGAAACGACTCGAGGAACTCGAGCAAGATCTGCTCTATCTGGCCGAGGGAATTCCGTTGGAGGAGTTCATTCAACAGACCGAAACCTGTCAGCCCGAGGAACTGCAGGGGGAAATCGACCATCTCCAACAGGAACTCGACCAAGGAACCCTGGAGCGGGACCGGCTGAACGAGACCGTCGGGGCGGAGACGACGCGACTCGCGACGATGAATGGGGGAGCCGAGGCGGCCGAGGCCGAAGCGGAATTGGCCGGATTGCAGGCAAAGATCGAATCGGATGTCGAGCACTATGCTCGACTAAAACTGGCCGCCGCCATTTTGCGAGATACGATCGAACGATACCGCGAGAAGAACCAAACACCGGTGCTGCAGCGGGCTGGTCAACTTTTCCAGCACTTGACCCGGGGGAACTTCACGGGACTGCGAGCCATGCTCACCGGCAAGGGGGAACGCATCATGCAAGGTGTTCGCCCGGATGGTGAGTTTCTCGAAGTCGATGGGATGAGCGATGGGGCGAGCGACCAGCTCTATCTGGCCCTCCGCGTCGCCAGTTTGGAACACTACTTCCAAGAGAACAAATCGATCCCTTTCATTGTGGATGATGTGCTGGTCATGTTCGACGATGACCGAGCGGCGGCGGCCTTGCAGGTGTTTTCCGAACTAGCGGAGAGTTGTCAAGTAATTTTTTTCACTCATCATCGTCACCTGCTACAATTGGCCGAGTTGCATTTGCCGGCGGGCAGCCATGTCGTCCACCATTTGGGAGAAGTCGTCGGGTAGCCCATGACGGAATCTCATCCTCCACCTGACGCGATGACTCATTCCAAGTCTTCCGAGTTGACTGACAATTCGGATCTTTCCGAAGTTTCAAAGCTCTCCGAGCGGTCGCTCGGCTCACGATTGCGGACGGTCCGCAAGTCCCTGAAGAACTTGTCGAGTGATTGGCCCCCCGATCCGGAGGCCGTCCATCAACTGCGAGTGGCGACGCGGCGTGCCACGGCCGCCTTGAAACTCTTCCAAGACCTCCTTGCCAAGAAGGATTTTCGTTGGTGGAGAAAACGACTGCGTACTTGGCGCCGGGCTGCGGGGGAAGTTCGGAACAGCGATATCTTGATCGAGTTTTTGGAAAGCTGGAGCGGGGCTCCCTTGGAGAATCCGACGGACCGGAATTCCATCCTGGGAGTGGTGCGAGTTCAGCAAGCCCATGCCCGCGTTGAGTTGCGGAAGGTCATTCAGCAGCTCGACTTTTCCCGCCTGAAGCGACGGCAAAAGAAGTTGCTCGGGCGACTTTCTCGTCCGAGTTCCGCTTCGCGAGTCTCCGGCACTTTGAAAAAAGGACTGGAAGAGGGACTGGCCGAGTGGTCCTCGCGGCAGCTCAGTCCCGTTTACGAACGCTTTGTGCAAGCGAGGCCTCGGGGTCAGTGCGATGAGGTGGGACTGCATCAATTCCGCATTGCGGGCAAGCAACTTCGTTATACGCTCGAACTGCTATCCGACACGCTTCCACACCCCGAATCGAAGCGGGTGCTCAAGTCGATCGGCCAATTGCAGGACCGCTTGGGAAGACTGAACGACTTGACGACCCTGGACCTGCTGCTCCGGGAATTCTTTCTTCTGGAGGGAGAGGAAACGGAGAACGAGAAGTCGATGGCAGGGGAGTCGAAGGAAGGGAGTACGGGGGGAGGAAAAACGGAGGAGGGTGAGTCGGGCAAGGAGAAGTCGGGCAAGAAGAAGCCGGGTGCCGATTCCGACACTGCCCCGGACATTCCCGGGCAACTCCGCATTCCGCCCGATCAGCCGTCGGAGGTGACGTCCGAGTTCCTCGCCGGAATGTGCACGAAGGTCTTGGCGATCCTCGGCGACTTGGCGGCCAGTCGCCGGGTGGAGCGGCAGCGATTCTTGGAGTGGTGGAGTGGCGAGGGCTCGGAGATCCGCCACTCGCTCGACAACCTTGCTCGCGCACCGCGAAGTTGACTTGCATCGGCGATAGCCCACCTGTTGTCTTTCCTGTTCTTCAGAGTGCCCGGCACATCCCTGTGGAATAGCCCGAACTCACGGAATGAGGCCATCCATTCAGAGTACTGTCAGATCCTCGCCATCCCCACTTCCTCGACATAAACCAGCACTCTGTCTGCTAGCATTACCAATGATAGCAACATTATTACTAACATCTTCCACGCGAGCACTCTCTACTTCAGCCGCAGCAACGCTAGCACTATCCACGCTAGCACTATCCACGCTAGCACTATCCACGCTAGCACCATTTGTGCTAGCACTACCAACGCGAGCCCCAATCTTGCTAGCATATCGCCGGCATTCGCGTGCCCCTCATTTTTTCCACATTTCCGAATTTTCTCACATTTTTTCTCAAGAAGAGACTAGTCAAGACATACAAGAAAGATATATTACGGGGCGTTGGGGGGATGCGTTGTGACAGACGGCATGGCTCCCACAATGGTTCGAGGGACGAACTTTTCAGAGACCGTTTTCTTTATGAAGGGAGGGAACCCATGGCGACCCGGATTCCTCTGAGTCGGGCCGAAGAGACTTCGCGGCATCTCCAGGAGCGTCTGGAATTGAGCACGGCCGAAATCGGGCTCACGGTGCGAACCACGAATTGTCTCGAAGAACGAGGCATCTTTACCGTTCGGGACCTGCTCCAGTGCACGCGGGACGACTTGCTGAGCATCTCCAATTTCGGTGAGAAGACACTGGAAGAAGTCTACCTAGCGCTGGAGGAGTACGGATTCTACCGCCCGTTCCGCCAGCGAACTCACGCCAAGTAGCCATCGCCCGAGCCAACTCGAATAAACTCGAATAAACTCGAATAAACTCGAATCGGCTCCCCGGTCTTTCGGCGAGCCGATCTTGTGGCTCCCCGGTCATGTGGCGGGTCGGTCATTTCGAGCGACCGGCCCAACGACCTGGCATCACGGCGCGGCCGGAGTGATGCCCCCACTGGATTCCGCACGGTTCGGCCGCTCCCGTGCATGCCTTAGTTCGGACTTCAGCGGTCACGCGTCCTTACGGAGTGTTTTACCAGATGAGGTGACGATGGCGGAACCAGCTCGGTAGCGTTCGTGTACCCCCCCCACGGCCGACTCGCCCCACGAGACACACTCGCTCGCCCTGGCGCAACATGCACGCCCAGCGGGGAAGTGAACTCGGTAACGGCACCGCTGATGAACACTCAGGGACGCTAATGAGACCGCATGAACCGAACGTCGCGATCACCGGGGGCCTTGCCATCCACCAACCGGTAACCAGTTGGTAGTTCCTTCCGGCAACATGGCCGACCGATTTGTCCCATCAGTGTTTATCAGCGTTCATTCGCGGTTCCCTACCAAGGTCACCCACCTCCAGGAAGCCTGCCACGACAGACTGGGCCGAACGGTCGACAAGCCACCAACGCACGAAAGGATCGAGGGCCGAACTGGCCGCTTGCCGGGAGCGGGTCGAGTTTCCCACGAGATGATCCGCGGCGATCTACTGGAGGGGCAGCGCGATCAGTTGGCTCCGGTCACCTCGCTCCGAGTTGGCTCGGAAATAGAGCGTGCCGTCGACCAGGGCCGGCAGCGGGCGAGCGACATCGTTGGTGATATTGCGGCGATCGAGTTCCACATATCCCTGCGGTGTCGCTCGCAATAGCGCGAGATCCCCCGATTGAATTTCCAGCACCAGCAATTTCGGAGGGACAAGGATGAGGTGCGCCATGCCGACGTCGGGACGCGACCATCGGACTCGTCCCGTCGCTGCTTCCACGCACCTCAATTCGGCACGCTGAGGGCTATCCTCGCGACCATGATTGCCATAGAGGTGCCCTTCGTGATGGACCGCCGTCGTGTATTGACTGGAGAGAGTGACGTCGTTTTTCCAGAGCGACTGGACGTTTCCTCCCGCCCCGATCTCCACCACTTCCGCTCCGATATTGTAGCTGGCCGTGAGGAATACTCGATTGTCAAAGACGACCGGCATCGCTCCGGTGACCGTCAATCCTCGCTGGCCGAAGGGATGGGAAAACAACTCCTCGCCCGATTCCGGATGGAGCGAGAGGAGACTGAGGCGAGTGAGGAACAGGGCCTGCGATTGTCCGTGAAAGTCCGCCAGGACCGGCGAGGAGTAGCTGACTTGCTCATCGGTGGCAGTCCAGCGACTCTCTCCGGTGGCCAGATCGAGCGCCACGACGCCGGCCCCCCGCCGACCTCCAATGTTCACCAGGAGCAGATCGCCGGCCACCACGGGCGTGCTACCGATTCCGAAATAGCCCTCGGGGGCCTCATAATCCCGTGAAAGATTGCGGGACCACCGGCTTGTCCCGTCTTGGAAGTTGACGCAGTGCAATCGGCCGCTCGCCCCTAGCGCATAGACCCAACCGTTGTGGATCAGCGGGACGCATCGAGGACCCGAATCGGGGTTGTACCCCCCCTGATACTCGGCGGGAAAACTCGCCTCCCAGCGGCGGTTGCCCGAGTTGACATCGTAGGCCTCGAGCAATTCTCGCCGATCTTGTCGGTGAAAGACCACCACGGTCTCTCCGGAGACGGCCGGTCCGGCAAACCCGCTCCCTAAATCGACCTGAAATCTCGGTCGAAGTTGGCCGGAGGAGAAACGATCCGTGAGGGTTTGGTTCTGGGCGACCCCGTTTCGTTGGGGCCCCAGGATCTGGGGCCAGTCCTCTCCGAGGGTCTCGCCGACGAGGCCCCCCGCAACCCCCAGAAACCACCCCACAAGCAGGAAGTAGCCCCGCCCCACCGAGCGAACTCGGCCACCGGCAAGCCTTCGCCCAACCGCAAAACGAGAAGCTTTCCTATCGCTTTCCCACTTCGTCCCATCCAGCGGCGGACTACCGGCTTGCGCAAACTTGCGGTCGTGACGTATCATGAATTCGAATTCTCGCTAAGATTTTGTCTCGTCGTGCCCCGAGATCGGCCTGGCCGGCGCGTCTCGGATCGGTCGAGCAGTGCTGCGGGGGAGTCCGAGGACGAATCCTTGTCGCGGAGGTCTCGGCCGACCGCCCGGTTCAGGTTAACAGATGTTGGTCGGCAATCAACCTGAACGAGGCTCCGGGAACGTCGCCTGGAAGCGGAGGCGGGAACCACCGGTAACGTGGCGAGTTCGCCACGCTTGACGAGTTGCAGTTTTCGAGCGGCGGAATAGTCTGAGTTTACTGAGGGCTACCTGGAGATGCCGACAAGCTTCACCAAAGTCGCTGTTGGGCTGAGGGGCTGCGGCGTTTCGGATGGAAAGTCGAATTTTTCCGGATAGCGAAGCGAGCGAAAGTAGTCAGCGAAAGTAGTCGGCAAGGGAAAGAGTTCAGGCGACTGGTGGGCAAATTATTTCGAGTTTGGGAAAAGAAGCGAGGCGAGCGGCGCACGGGATCTCGCTTGGCCGGCACGGTCGGCGAAGCGGCATTCTTTGGGTCGCTTTTCGTGCTGGGAGTCATCTCGCTCACCACGCTATTGACCTCCCAAGCCGTCTCCCCCGACCCCGACTTCTTCACTTTGGGACTCGGCGCCTGGCTGGTGCTGATCGTCCTGACCAGCCTCATCCTGATTGGAGGCACCGGTTTTGTGCTCACCATACTCGAAGTCGGGGCTTCCGCTGAACGGCGATCGGCTTTGGTTCGCCGAGCTGGTGATATTGAGCTGATTCGAGAGGTGCGTCAGCGGGGGCGAGAGTATCCCACGATTCCGCGCGACGCGAATCTGACCAATAGTCCGGGCGTCAAGCTTACCTATCGGCTTCCGACGCTGGAGTCCCCGGGATGGACCTTGGCCGCGGCGGGGACCACCTGCCTGCTATGTCTCGGCACATTGGCCGTGCTGGTCGCGGTGGCCGTCCATGGATTTCAAACCGGATCCTCCCCTTGGGCGCTGGTCGCCTTTCTCGTCCCGTTCACTGGAGTAACGATCTGGCTGCTGCGGTATTTTATCGGCCAACTATTGATCCATACCGGCATCGGCCCCACCAGCGTGGAGATCTCCGACCATCCACTCGTTCCCGGCCGGCAATATGACGTCTATCTGGTGCAGTCGGGGCACTTGAAAGTCCACCGGTTGACGATCGAACTGATTTGTGAGGAGGAAGCGACGTTCCGGCAGGGTACCGATATTCGCAGCGAACGCCGCGTGGTCTATCGTGACGTAATCTCGCTGAGCGAGCGTTTTGAGATCGAACCGGCCATTCCCCACGAGGTCTCCGGATCCTTCAAGGTGCCGGACGATGCCATGCACTCCTTTATCAGCTCACACAATGCGATCCACTGGAAGCTGATGGTGCGGGGCGTCTTCGCGCGGTGGGGCAAACAAGTCCGCAGTTTTCCCGTCGTCGTCTATCCCAAACCGAGTCGTGGCCCTTCTTCCGCCGAGTCGCTCTGATGGATCCATTGATCAGTATTCGACAACAGACGACCGAGCGACTATATCAAGCGGGCGACCTGCTGATCTGCGACTATCAGATCGACGGCGTGGATCGTTCCGAACTGCAAGCTGTTGAGGCTTCCGTCCTCTGGTACACCACGGGAAAGGGGGACGAAGACCTGGGCGTTCACTATTTTCAGCGACGGACCCCCTACGACGCCGAACAAGGGGACCTCCGCCGCCTCCATCGCTTTCAAACCATCCTTCCCCTCAGTCCGCTTAGCTACCGAGGGGCCATCCTGCAGATCCGATGGGTGGTTCGAGTGCGAACTTTTCTCCGTCGAGGCAAGGAACAGTTCGCCGACCAAGCTTTTCAACTGGGGCCAGGCCTCACCTGCCTCAACCCCACTCTCTCCGGAATCCGTGGATGAACCCCTTTGCCTCGCGAAACATTCGTCCGGGAGCCCAAGCGTACCTGTTCCCTCCAGGAGTCTCTCCGGAGAGCTTGATTGAGAAGTTGGCGGCCAATCGCTGGTGGGGTGAGATCGTCGGCCCCCATGGGAGCGGAAAATCCACTCT
>JBJHCD010000091.1:0-11403 GCA_050485845.1 Pirellulaceae bacterium
GCTGTGGGATGAGGAGCATGTCCAATGGGATACGGCAACGACCCGCCAACTGCTTCTCCAGATACTGGAACTTCAACAATCGGGTTGTCCTCTCGACTCGGGTCTGCTAGCCGCGGCAGCCAGTACCTCCAATCGCCGTCTAGCCCAAGGCCTCCGGCAGTTGGCCGCTCGACTGCAACAGGGAGCCACGCCCGATGAAATTATTTCCTCCTGGTCTTCCCGCCTTCCTCCCCACATGCTGGGTCTCATTGCGGCGGTTCAGCAGACCGGACAGGGGATCGATCCACTATGGCAATTGCTGGATCACGAGCAGCAGGAGGGGGACCTGCGGCGGCGGGTCTGGCGGTCGCTCGCCTATCCCATCACCATGCTGGCGGTGGCGCTGGCCCTGTTCGTGATCGGTCTCTTGGTGATCACTCGGCCGATGCGATTGATTTTGGAAGAGTTCGCAATCAGCCTGCCAACTGGTATCCAACTGGTCCTCTGGTGGGGAGATTTCGGTGTCTGGTTGCTGTTGGGTGGCCTGTTGGTCGTGATCCTCCTCTTGTTGGTATGCCGAGCGGTTTTGGCTCGGGAGCATTGGCAACTGCTGGTCTCCGCCACTCCGCTGATCGGAATGATCCCTTGGTGGTCTGGAATTGCGAGTTTTTTCCGCTTGATGGGATTGCTGATCGAGCATCGGGTTCCCCTTTCCGAGGCCCTCCAGAGGGCGGAATATGCCACGCCGGACGCTTTGCTGAAGCATGCATGCCGGGTGGCGCGGAACCGAGTGCAATCGGGAACTCGACTCTCCCAGGCGCTGATGGATATCCCACGGATTCCCGGTCTGGCCGTTACCTACCTGGATAGCGGTGAGCAGCAGGGGGACCTCGCCAAAGCCTGCCAAGGGGTGGCCGATCTCTATGAAGCCCGAGTGGCAACTCGGCTCAACCTACTGCGGCAAGTGGCCCCGCCGTTCATTTTTCTCGTGATTTTCATATTGTTGTTACTGATGGTCACCCTGATCCTCTTCCCCGTTGTTTTCATGTTGCGTGCCTTCACCTAATGCGGGTTGTTCGATGCCTTCCCCTCCGGAAATTCTGGTGACCATGTTGGTTCTGACAGGGCTCTTCGGCTCCCTGGCCCTACAGTGGCTGCTGAATGGGATGGCCCTCACGTTTCCCCACGTACGACAATATTTTTGGCACAAGGCCCTGACCGTGATGGCGGTCGGTGTTTTGTTTTTTTCCGGGGCCGCCATCGTCGTTTCACTCGTTTCCCTTTACGTCATCCTTCTGGCCGTGGTCGGTGCCATGGTCGTGGTGGACGCGGTGATCAGTTTTCGCCGAGCGGAATACCGCTCGCTGCACAACGCCGTTCACGGCATGCTGAGCCAGCGGCTTCCCTTGCCTCTGGCGCTGCGGCAATTCGCGGCCGAGCGACGAGATGGATTAGGCCGCCGTGTGGCAATCGCGGCAGAGCGACTGGAATTGGGAGAGAAGCCGGAAAATGCATTGCAGGTCCTGGTCCGTGGCAACGACCTGGAGACAACCCTCGCCCTACGACTCGTTCCGGAAACCGGTGACCTTGTCGCCCCCTTCGAGCCTCGGCCGGAAAGCCATCGAGCGTTCGATCGGTCCACGGTGGAAATACAGAACTTGCTGCTCTACCTGTTGTTTCTAACTCTTGCCGGCGCGAGTCTTGTGCGCGCCATTTTCCACTTCATGAGAGACTTGTTAAGTGAACTAAGAGTGGAACCATTGCCTCTTGTTTCCGGCGGGGTATCAATCGAGACACTTGGCTCTCTGCTGATGTGGGGCCCTTTCGGCTCCGATGGACTCCTTCCATTAATGATGATCTGGTGGGCCTTGCTGATCCTTCTTGTTTGGCTGCTGCACGTCACGGGCGGGCTCGGAGGGGCGTTGCCGCTCTCCCATCACTGGAACCGGGTGCGGGACCGGGCTCGCGTTCTGGAGACCTTGGCCTTCGCCATTCAGCGAAATCGCCCGATCGCCGAGACGCTTGGTTTCCTCGCCAACGTCTATCCGCAAAGGGGAGTCTGTCGGCAAACACGGCGAATGTCGGAGCGGATAAGTCAAGGGGAAGAGGATTGGCAGGTTTTGCGCCAGGCCGGTCTCGTGAAGCGCGAAGAGCAGCGTCTGCTGGCCGCCTCGGAAAAGACCGGGAATCTTCCCTGGGTACTGCGGGATATTGCCTATCGGAATCGTCGCCGTCATGTCCAGCGCATGAAGCGTTTCGTCCACCTGCTGGCATTCGCGACGCTCATGATCATCGGAATGGCCACCCTCATTGCCGTGCTACAAGTCTTCGGTCTCCTGACCGAATTGATCCATGCGGAAGCCTCTCCCCATGTTATTTAAAACCATCTCTCCCCACGTCCTCTCCGGCAATATGCCCTTCCGGTTCTCCCGAGGATATTCGATCGGGCGGTTCGCTCGTCAGACGGCTTATCATGCACGTGACGACATAGCTGACCATGTAGTAGCCGACCATGTAGTAGCCGACCATGTAGTAGCCGACCATGTAGTAGCCGACCATGTAGTAGCCGACCATGTAGTAGCTGACCATGTAGTAGCTGACCAAAAGGCTGACAACATAGCCCGCGAGGTAGCGGGTCATTGCCCAGGACGCCGGTCGAGTGGCCGGCGGTCACGGGGCATGATGTTCGTCGAGCTGTTGGTAGCCGTGGGGATGTTCATGGTGCTCATGCTTGCCATCACGCAATTGCGAATCTCGCAACTTCGGGCCGAACGTCACTTGGAGGTCGGGGCTCGAAGGTTGGAGCGGGCCCATAATCTGCTGGAATGCGCGATGACGACTCCTCGGGAGTCGTTAAGGGAAACACCGAGCGATCAATTACTAACCGAGTGGATGGCACGTCTGGCGGTCGCTCCAGGTCTTGTGGAATTCGACGAGTCCTGGAGACTGTCGATCGAAGAACTGGAAGAACCACTGCCGGGTTTGCGGATTATCGTGGAACATCTCCGGCACTCTCCTGACTCCCCCGATCGCCACCCGATTCGTCTGGTCGCTTGGCGATACGACATTTCCGGTGCCGGCGAGTCGCTCCCCTCGCCGGACACCTCAGCCGATTCATCCGAGGAGACCGAGTCATGAAGAGCTGGTTTTCCAACTGGACCAGGAATAGATCCCGTCGGGAGAGTCGAGCGGGGTATACGTTGCTCCAGATGGTGCTGTATATCTCCATGGTGGGCCTGTTCAGCCCGCTCTTTGCCGTGTTGCTGCAGCGAGCCGGCCAGGCAGGACATGACACCACCATGATGCTGCTGGATGCCCGGCAGTTACACCGCTTCCATCGCGACTGGACGGAAGATGTGCACGCGGCACTCCGGGCGGATCTCCTGGTGGACGATCCCGATTCGGGGACGCTGCGGCTTGAGCTTGGTGATGGCACGGTCGTGCAATACTTGTGGGACCACGACCGCATTCGCCGACGGCAATGGGATGACGAGGCTTTGATGCATCAAGAAGCGTATGTCATGGACAATCCGCTGGAGGTCGAGTGGATCGTCGGTCGTGCGGACGGACTGCTCGAAGTCAGATTGTGGCGTCCGATTCCCTTGGGACCCCCTCACTCCCTTCATCGTCAGATCGTGGCGCGGATCGGCTCCCAACATCACTTCCAAGAAGGAGCCTTGCCATGATCGACTTCCGACCGATGGCGGCTGGTTTGACGCGGGCCGCGAATTCTCGCTCGCTCCGGGCCTCGTCGCGAAATCGTCACCAGAGAAAAGGACTACTGATTCTGGCCGTGTTTGTGGGGATCTTCTTGGTCAGCCTGTTCGCGGTGATCATGTTGCAGGCGATTCTTCAGGGCCAGCGAGTTCAGAATCAGCAGCGGTTCGAACTACAATCGCGTTTCCTCCTGGAAGCGGGGATCCAGCGGGCCCGAGCCCAGTTGGCTCGGAACCCAGACTACTCCGGCGAGCGATGGCTGCTGGACGAATCCCTTCGTCATGACACTTCATCCGCTGACGGGCCCCCAGAACCAGAATCCTCGGGGGCTGATCCGTCGGAATTCGACCTCGGCGCCGAGATCCAAATTGAGGTTTTGAGAGGTCCTGAAACGAGTCGCGAAACGGGAGTCGAAGCGGCAGGAGACATGGACGAGGAAGATGGCACGGACGCGGCAGTCGAAACAGAATCGGAAACAGAATCGGAAACAGCATTGGAAACTCGAACGGAATCTGAAACGGAAACCGGGGAGGAAACAGCGACAACGGTCGTCATGGAAACCAAGACGGTCCGAGTCACGGTTCACCATCCGGTCGATTCTCGAGATAGAATACGGGCCAGCGGCCAGTTCACACTGGCCTTTTCTTCCTCACGCGACAACGAGAACCAGCAACCCACGTCGAATGTCCCGTCAACTATCGTCGAATGACGTCTGCTCGAATGACAGGTGCTCGAGTGACGTCTGCTCGAATGACCCCATTGCTCAAGTGGCGTCTGCTCGAGCAACAACTTATCCTGGACGAACGCTCCATAACCAATGACAAATGGCGAGTGCCTTCATGACTCCTTCCTGGAAACAACGTGGCTTTACGCTGGTGGAACTATTGGTCGTGATCGCGATCATTGGAGTGTTGATTGCCTTGCTGCTGCCGGCGGTTCAGGCTGCCCGCGAGGCAGCTCGCCGGATGAATTGCTCCCACAATCTCGGGCAACTGATTCTGGCCGTGCATCACTACGAACTGACGTATGGCGCGTATCCTCCAGGAACGCTTGAATCCCAGGGGCCGATTCGTCACGTTCCCCAGGGGTACCATCACAATTGGATTGGACAGATTCTCCCCTACATCGAAGAGTCGGTTACCTTCCGGCATATCGACTTCACCGTGGGGGTCTATAATCCGGCGAACCAACCGGTGTATGAGCTGCATCTGCCGATCCTCCAATGCCCATCCACTTTCGGGATGGAGCCCAACTTCGGCAACTATGCCGGAGTTCATCACCACGTGGAGGCAGCCATCGACGTCGACAATTCCGGTATCTTCTTTCTCAATAGCGCCATCCGGCAACGGGAAGTGACCGATGGGCTAACCCACACGGTGTTTTTGGGCGAACATCTTCCGAGCGATCCTGGACTCGGCTGGATGTCGGGAACTCGAGCCACCCTGCGAAACATGGGAACACCGATCAATAGCGCCCCGGGGTTCATGGGGGGTTGGGGAGAGGATTGGGGAGAGGAGGATGGTGCCATGATCCTGGAGGAAGAGGACCTTTCCGGAGCGGAAGCGGTCGGCCTGCCGGTCGGTGGGTTTGCCAGCCGGCATCCGGGAGGAGCCCAGTTCGCTTTCGGAGACGGACACGTTCGCTTTATGTCGGATGTGGTGATGCCTGGTGTCCTCCAGCAAATGGGGCACCGCTCGGATGGCCAACTGATCACCGACCGCCCGTAGCCCGACCGCCCGTAGCCCGACCTCCCGTAGCCGGACCTCCGGTAGCCGGACCTCCGGTAGAAAGTATCCATTCCACACAACTCGTTCCCCTCACCTCAACTCGGAAAGAATCCAAGATCTCATGCGATATCGCCACTTCGTATTGTGCCGTTTGGCCACTCGACTGATTCCCATGGGGGGAATCCTCATGCTGACAATGACCTGGTACTTCATGCTGCCGGAACGATCGGCCGTGGGGGTCGAATGGCCGGAGACGGCGGGCGTGGAGGTTCGCGAGTTCATTTACGACACGGCGCCGTTCCCCTCCTGCCACGCTTCGACGCTGGTGGAGACCGACCAGGGAATTGCCGCCGCCTGGTTCGGAGGAACCCATGAAAAACATCCTGATGTCGGAATCTGGTTCGCTCGCCGAACCGAGAATGGTTGGACGACTCCGGTGGAAGTGGTAGATGGCGTTCAGAATGCCGAACTGCGGTACCCCTGCTGGAACCCGGTCCTGTTTCAGGTTCCCTCCGGCAACCTGCTCCTCTTCTACAAGGTCGGACCCAGCCCCAGTACCTGGTGGGGAATGCTAACCACTTCCGACGACCATGGAGCCACTTGGTCGGAACCACGCCGTCTCCCCGAGGGGATTTTGGGACCGGTGAAGAACCGTCCGGAACTGTTGGCCGATGGACGTTTGCTGTGCGGTTCCAGTTCGGAGCATGACGGGTGGCGAGTTCACATGGAGTGGACGAGTGATGAAGGCAAGACCTGGGAGCGGACGGAGGCCTTGAACGATGGCAAGAAGTTCGGGGCGATTCAACCTTCCATCCTGCGGCACGACGACAACAGATTGCAGATTGTCTGTCGATCGATGGGTGTGGGAAAGGTGCTGCAGGCCTGGTCGGACGACGGGGGGCGAACCTGGTCGGAATTGACCCCCACGGATCTCCCCAATCCGAATTCCGGAACGGACGCCGTCACCCTGCAGGACGGCCGCCACCTGGTCGTTTACAACCATACGCCCCGTGGGCGAACCCCCTTGAACGTGGCCCTGTCGAGCGATGGGAAGGAGTGGCTTGCGTCGCTGGTTTTGGAGAATGAGCCGGGAGAATATTCCTATCCGGCCGTGATCCAAGGGAAAGACGGGCGAATCCATGTCAGCTATACCTGGCAGCGGAAGAAAGTTCGCTACGTGGTGCTCGATCCCGAAAAGATCCCCCAAGGACCTCGCTTGCCGAGCGAATGACCCCAATCCAATGGCACGGCGATGTGCCCCCAGGATAGGGAAAAGTTCGAGTTGCTGGTTCACGGGATCCCGGTGGCGCGGCGTGACCGCCTTGTATGCGGGGAGGCAAGGGGTACAATCGCCCCTCGGGTACATGTTTTTGGACTGCGGAGGGTGAATGCCATGTCCGTGATGGACTGGGTAAGCGGACGGGTATTTAAGCTGGTTCATGGCAACAACTTGGTCTACAACACCTGCTGGGAAGACCCTCGGCTGGACCGAGTTGCTCTGACGCTGGGCCCTCAAGACAATATCCTGGTGATCACGTCGGCGGGGTGCAATGCGTTGGACTACGCCTTGACGGAACCGAATCATGTTCATGCCGTGGACATGAACCCCCGCCAGAACGCGCTGCTCGAACTGAAAATCGCCGGCATTCGGCAGTTGGAGTTTGACGACTTCTTCCGCATGTTTGGCGAGGGGCGGCTCCCTGGGGTTCGCAGGATTTACGATCAGAAGCTCCGCGAGCAACTCTCCCCCCGCTCACAGCTCTATTGGGACCGTTGGATCAAGTTCTTTGACAACCGCCATCGCCCCTTTTATTTTCGAGGGACCTCGGGTTCCTTCGCGCGTTATCTGCGAGTTTACACGGATCGGATCCTCAAGGTGCAGGATTATGTCGAGCAGGCATTGAACGCGCAGACGCTCGAGGAGCAGCGGGAGATTTACTACAGCCATCTCCGCCCCCGCTTCTGGACTCGCCCCATGAAGTTCGTCATGGACCGCGACACCACACTCTCGATGCTGGGCGTCCCGAAAGCTCAACGCCGGCAGGTCGACACCCACTACGAGGGGGGACGGGTCTAGTTCGTTCACGTCTGGGTCGAGGCCGTGTTTGGCGAACTTCCGCTGCAAGACAACTATTTCTGGCGGGTCTACGTCATGGGGAGCTATACGCGGACTTGTTGTCCTGAATACTTGAAGGAAGAGAATTTTGAGAAGCTGAAGCGGGAAGATGTCCGACGAGTTTCCGTCCATACCGACTCGGTCCAGGGGTTCCTCGACAAACATCCCGGTGAGATTTCCCGTTTCGTCCTGCTGGACCACATGGACTGGCTCTCGGACCATTTCTTTCCGCTGTTGGAATCGGAATGGCAGGCGATTGTGAACCGCGCCACCCCGGATGCTCGGGTCATTTGGCGGAGTGGCGGGCTGAAGACCGATTTTCTGGATCGCGTGCAAGTCATGGTCGATGGTCGCATGCGAGCCATCCCCGAGATGCTGACGTACCATGAGCAGCTTGCTCAGGAATTGCATTGCCAGGATCGCGTTCATACGTACGGCAGCTTTTACATCGCGGACCTCGCGGCTTAGGCCCGCGACGTGACGCGATTGGAGTGTAACAAATGGGGTTGCTGGCCGACCTGAAGGTTCTCTACCACCTGACGATGAAACCGGTTCGAGGCAAGGACCACGCGTCGAGGTTGGAGAGCTTCTATGCGGGTCAGGCCGAGGCGTATGACGACTTTCGCCGCCGACTACTCAAGGGACGGGAGGAACTGTGCCAGGCGATTCCCCTGCCGGTCGGCGGAACCTGGGTCGACATGGGAGGCGGGACGGGGGCGAATCTCGACTTCCTGGGGGACAAGCTTCCTCAATTGGGCAAAGCCTACATCGTCGACCTGTCTCCCTCCCTTCTCAAAGTGGCTCGGCAACGCATCGCCGCTCGAGGCTGGTCGAACGTCGAGGCCATCGAGGCGGATGCCACCATCTTTCAACCTCCTCAAGGTCCGGCCGACGTCGTCACGTTTTCCTACTCGCTGACCATGATTCCCGACTGGTTTGCCGCCCTGGAAAATGCTTGGGAGATGCTCAAGCCAGGGGGGATCTTGGGCGTGGTCGACTTTTACGTCTCGCGCAAGTACCCACCCGACGGACTCACTCGACACGGATGGCTGACGCGAACGTTTTGGCCCGTCTGGTTTTCCTCGGACAACGTCTTTCCCTCTCCCGACCATGTCCCCTATCTCCATCGTCACTTCACGCCGCTCGATTTTGAAGAGTGCCGAGCGAAGGTTCCCTACCTTCCACTCATTCGCACTCCCTACTACCGGTTCGTGGGCCGCAAGGACAAATCCCGTTTGGTCTCGTGATCTCGCGTCGGGGCGGACATTTGCGCTGACCAGGGGCGATTGCCAGACCCATCAGGCTCGCCGAAGGGCCAAGAGGTGAGGTAGCACCACCAGGTTGCCCAGCAATCCGCCCGCCAGGGAAAGGCTCCCCAGGACGCCGAAGTAGATGGTGGGGACGAATTGGCTGGTGCAGAGTGCCAGGAAGCCGACGACCAGGGCCAGCGTGGCGAAGACCAGGGCTCGCCCGACGGTCTGCTGAGCTTGCTGGAGTGCGTCGGTGGTCGAGACGCCCCGGTCGCGAGCCCGGCGAAAGGCGAACAGGTAATGGATTGAGCTGTCGACGGACAAACCCATCGAGACGGCCGCGATCATCGCCGCCCCCATGTTCAACTTGATGCCCAACCAACCCACGGTTCCCAACAGCACCAGAATCGGCAGGGCGCTGGCCGTCAAGGCCGCCAGGGCCAGCGTCGGACTGCGGAAGGCGACGGACATCATCACCCCGACGCCCAGCAACGTGACGAAGAAACAGATCCACTGGTCTCGCAGAACACTGATCACCAGGTGGGTGAGCAGCACGAAATAGCCGGTGACTCGGGTCTCCTCCTCGGAAAAATTGCGGCAGGCCAATCGGGATACCTCGGCAATCAACTCCTGCTTGGCACTGGCGTCGCGACGGTCGAACGCCCGGAGCATGATCCGTAGATAGGGCTGCTGCGTCTCGGGATCCGTTCCTCGCAGGGCGGTGACGAAGTCGGGCATGACGGCCTGCATTCCACGAGCCCGCAATTCCGGCGGCAGCAGGGCCAGCGACCGCTGCGCTCGGGCCGCGTCCAGGGCATCGACCATGCTCAACACCTTCGTCAGAGCCGGGTCCGCAACATCCCTCCCGGAAGTCAGTTGCCGCAACTGCTGCTGAAAATCCCGCACCTGCGACAGGTACTCCTCGGTGAGTCGCGCGGGAGCTGGGATCATGATGTCCCAGACGCCGGCTCCCCCCAATCGTTCTTCCACGAAGTCATAGGCTTCGGCAATCGAGCTACCCTGACGGAAATTGCGAGTGAAGTCGGTTTCAATTTCCAGGCGGGAAGCTCCCACAAGCGCCACGCACAACAGCCCCAGCAGTCCGGCGGTAAGGAGTCGAGGGTGGCGAGTCACGGCCGACGCCAGGCCGGCCAGTGCCGTTTCCAGTCTCCGTTCTCCCAAGCTCTCGACTCCTCGCACATCGCGCCGCCCCACGAGAGCCAGGAAAGGGACGAGCAGCAACACGGCGGGAAAGACCAGGAGGGCACCGATCGCCATCATCCAACCGAAGTCCCGGACCGGACCGACATCGGCCACCAGTAAAGAGAGAAATCCGATCGCGTCGGTCACGCAGGCCCACAGGATCGGAACTCCCAGTAGGCTCAAGGCATTGCGCATCGCCAACCTCGGTGGAAGTCCTCGAGCGCATCCGTCCCGGAAGTGGACGGCAATATGCAGTACGGTGGCCACGGCAATCACGGTCACCACGGCGGTGAGCATCGAGCTGACCATGCTCATTTTCATCCCGGACAAGGCGAGAATGCCCTTGGTGGACAGGATCGTCCACTGGACCACGAGTACCGAGATTACCACCCACCGGAGACTTCGCAACGTGACGATGATTGTGAGCCCCAGCAGCAGGGAGGAAGTCCAGCCCAGGCGACCGGCATCGATTTCCACATAGCGAAAACTGTCGCTGACCAGGGCCGCCTCGCCGACCAGAAATCCGGGTGATAATCCCGCCGGTGGCCGCCTTGCCAGCTCGCGAAGCTCTTCAATGGTCTGCTGCATCCGCGGGTCAGCCAGTTTCATCGGCTCCAACATGCAGACCACGGCCACGACTTGGCCATCTTCGGCGTGCGTGTATCCGACGAACATCTCGCGAAAGGAGGATGCCAGGGGATGGTCCTGGTCGAGGATCGACGTTCGCAATGGCTTGAGAAACCGATTCAGCACCGACAGGCTCAGGACATCTCGAATTCCGTCGACCTGCCGCGCCTGGTCCGTCAACTGATGAACTCGGTCCATTCCGGCCCCATCCTCGGACCAGAGATCGGGAATCTCGTGGACCAGCAGCAGGATGTCGTCTCCTCCAAAGGTCCGCTTGAAATGCTGGTAGTCCACCCGCTTGCCGTCGCCGGGGGAGAACATGTTCTCAATCGATCGGTCAAATTCAAGCCGCCCGGAGACCGGGAAAAATAACGCCCCCAGTAGCAGGGCCGCAATGAAACACGGCAGTCGCCAAGCCACGATCCCTCGGACAGCCTGCATCCACGCCAACTGGATCCCGAACCTTCTTGACCACATTTGCCGTATTTACCGTCCTTGCCAGGGCCCATCGGCTGAATGAATTGCGAAGCGAACGCCTTGCCTCGCTGCGTCCTTTCTTACTTTCCTGTTCTTCCTCACACTGTATGGTAGAGCGAGTGCCAAGGGAGCGACAGGCGGCACATGGCGGGGGAAGCAGCCCATCGACGGTGAAGGGAGAGAATCGCGAAGGGAGCAAAAAAACCGAAGGGCAGGCTGCGTGGCGTGGGGCGGAAGTGAGCGACGGGGATGATCCCGTGTCTGTTCAAAGGCCAGCCCCCAGCCACCATCCCAGCCCCCAGCCACC
>JBJHCD010000092.1:0-726 GCA_050485845.1 Pirellulaceae bacterium
GATTAGCGTCCCTGAGTGTCCATCAGCGGTGCCGCTTCCGAGTTCACTTCCCCGCTGGGCGTGCATGTTGTGCCAGGGCGGGCGAGTGTGTCTCGTGGGGCGCGATGTTGGCCGGCCTCAGTGGCCGCCGAACGTCGGTCTCCAGGATGTCGACACCTCGGATGCGGGGCCCGGCCGAGCCAGTGCGACACAATGTCCCCTCCCTGGTCGATTCCCTGTCGGCTCCTTGGCGAATTCCATTCGGTGGAGCAACCAACAAGGTCTGACCCCGGCCATCGGGCAATACGGCCAGCCGCCAACTGGAGGCACAATAATGGCTTTCCGGTGAAATATCGCTGTGTCGTTTATTTCGGTTATTTCGTTTATTGACTTTGCTTCGATTGTCCGATATGCTTTGTTGGAGGAGGAAAAACCATGGCTACTCTACGGAACGACTTTCCAGAGACCATCGCGCCAACGCCGGACGAGTCCCGTCTTGCCGAAGAAAGCAGCCGGAGACTCGCCCGCTTTATCGCCATGAAGCCGGCCAGCCCCTTCCGTCTCAGCATCCTGTCCGATGATTCTCCGGAAGAGGTTTCAATTCCTGCGTCGGCGTTCCGCCTTCTGAATGACATCCTTACTCACATGGCAAAGGGAAACGCTGTCACGCTCACCCCTGTTCACGCTGAATTAACGACGCAGCAGGCAGCGGACATCCTGAACGTATCTCGACCATTTCTCATCGAG
>JBJHCD010000092.1:736-11279 GCA_050485845.1 Pirellulaceae bacterium
AGCAGCTTGAGAAGAAGTTGATTCCCTACCGCAAGGTTGGCACCCATCGACGAATTCTTTTCAAGGATGTTATCGACTACAAGGAATCGATGGATCGCCAGCGTCTCAAGGCGCTCGACGAATTGTCGGCTCAAGCCCAGGAACTCGACATGGGCTATTGAAGTGAGCAGCATCACCGTTCTTTACGATGCTTGCGTCTTGTATCCTGCGCCACTTCGCGACCTTCTGATGCATGTGGCGATGACAGATATTTACCGCGCGAATGGACCGACGCGATCCACGACGAGTGGATCAGGAATGTGCTCGCAAACCGTTCCGATCTCAACCCCGAGCAGCTTCAACGAACGCGTGAATTGATGAACGCTCACGTTCGTGACTGTCTCGTCACAGGATATGAAAGCCTCATCCCTGCCCTCTCACTCCCCGATCCCGATGACCGGCACGTCCTTGCCGCCGCGATCCGAGCAGGAGCGGACTTGATCGTAACCTTCAACGTCAAAGATTTTCCTCCCGAATTCCTTGCTCCCTATGGTATTGAATCGCAGCATCCCGACAAATTCCTGACTTACCAATTGAACCTCGCACCCAACATCATATGCGCCGCCGCCAAACGGCACAGAGCCAGTCTCAATAATCCGCCCAAGGACGTTAAGGAGTATCTGAGCACACTAGAATCCCAAGGGCTTGCCCAAACAATATCGGGACTGCGAAAATTCGCCGAACTTATCTGAACGAGTACGTCATGACTATCTCACACGCATTTAAATGTCTTCCGACCAGCGAAGCGGGCGTTGCTTCCGAGCTGCCGTTCGATACGCAGGAATTGGTTGAACTTGGCCACCCGTTCACTGCGGCAGCCGGAACCCGTCTTGATGTCCCCCGCGCCCGTCGCCACGGTCAGGTCGGCGATTGTCATCTCCTCCGTTTCGCCCGACCGATGTGAGATGAAACCATGGGGAATGTCCACACGTCAACCTGCCGGGCCTACAATGCCGCCGAAATGGACACGATTCTGACCAAAGTGCATACGACTTAAACCTCGTTTCACGCAAGCCGTCGTGTTGACCTGGCTACTCGAGGGGGAAGTGGTGGAAGCAACTGAGGATCGATCGGCATCGCTGCAGCGAGAAGAGACGCTCACACGTGCGACCTAACGAATCACCCGCGGATGCCGGCGGCAATCTCTATGACCCGCGCAGCGGTGGAGAAGCCATTCGCCTCGGCCATTGGCAGGCGAACAACGAACCGCATGAACCAGTTCGGACGAACTACTTCACGATCTACCTGATCGAGTCGGGGTCCGGAACGTTTTGGGCGGATGCTTCACGTTTTGGCTTTAGTCCGGGTTCCCTTCTCTTTTTTGTTCCCTACCAACATATCCGGGTTGTGCCTGACTCGACGGTTCAGGGGGAGGTGATTCAGTTCCACGCCAACTTCCTGTGTGTTGAGACGTTCCATGCCGAAGTCGGATGCAGCGGAATCCTGTTCAACGATCCGCATGGCATTCCCCTTGTCCGATTGGATGAGGAGACGAGGACTAAGGTGCGGCGTCTGATCGATGACTTGCATGCCGAGCAGAATCAACGGGGCCTTGCTTACAGCGAGGCGATGCTGGCGCAACTCAAGGTGCTACTGATCATCGCGACCCGCCGTAAGTCGTCGGGTTCAGGAGGCTGCGGTCCCGCCGTCAATGATCCTCAACATCCCGTTCTCATCGAACTTAGGAAGTTGATCGAAGAGAATTACCGTGTTCTGCATGCCCCCGCCGATTATGCCAGGCTGCTTCACGTCACCCCCAAGACGCTTGGCCGAATCGTTCGAGAACAGCTCGGCACAACTCCCACCGAACTGATCCGCGCCCGCATTCTGACTCATGCCAAGTGGCAGTTGCTGCACACTTTGCGACCAGTGAAGGAGATTGCGAGGGAGGTGGGATTCACCGATGAACTCTACTTCAGCCGCCTGTTCAAAAAAGCGACTGGCTATTCCCCCACTTTTTTTCGGGATTTTGAGACGGAATTCCGAGGGGGGAGCAATCTGTCCATGTTTTCGGCCGATGCGCCCATTCTCGATTCCGAGGCATCCGCCGATACTTCCTCCAAGACGAAACAGAATCCGAAACCGACCGCGAGGTGAAGCCTCTCGGTCCTTCCGACGAGAGGATTATCGGCAATGGTAAAGCTGTTCGAACTGGCAACCCGCATGGACAACGTGGGTGTCACGGTGACTCGCATCGGCCTGATCGTGGTATTGATGTGGATTGGCGGGTTGAAGGCATATCGTTACGAAGCGGATGGAATCGTGCCGTTCGTGGCGAATAGCCCGTTCATGAACTTCTTCTATGCCGACGGCGAGAACTACCAGTCTCATATGAATCCGGAAGGGATCCTGAACGCGGAGAATCGAGCTTGGCATGAGGCCAACCACACTTACGAGTTCGCCTATGGCCTCGGCACCGTGATTGTACTGTATGGGCTGTTGCTTTGCTTGCATCCATGGCTGCCGCAGGCGGCAACCGTGGGAAGTTTTCTGGTGTTCCTGATGTCGTTCGTTACGCTGTCGTTTCTGATTACGACCCCCGAGTGTTGGGTACCCGACCTGGGAGATGCCCAGCATGGGTTTCCGTACCTCAGTGGTCGAGGGCGGCTTGTCGTGAAGGACGCGATCATGATGGGAGCCGCTTTGGTCACGATGGCCGATTCAGCGAAAGCGTCCTTGCGAATGAACGCGAGATAAGCGACATCAGCCAAGCCAGCGAAAGCTGTTGAAAGCTGATCGCGGGCCGTCCAAGTCCGTATTGTTTCCAACGGAGCCTTGACAGCCGAGGGCCTCGCGTGCCAAGCTTGGAGCGGGCGGCATCCCTTCCAAGTTTTGGGTGCGCGTGGTGTTTCGGCAGCATGAGCACGACTCTGGGGCAACCCCAGGGGGATTGCATGACCTGACGCATGACAGGGCGTGAGGCTGGGCTCGCCCGCGAGCCAATGCTCACGCTGGGACGAGTTCGTTGGAAGGGTGCCGTCTCTTGAATTCCATCTCCCCCTCCTTGATTCGCCTCTTGTCCACGAGTCTCGTCAGCGGTCCGTGGCAGGACCAACAACTGGTGACGTGCTGCGAAAGGTTGCTGGGGCGACGGCGCTGGACGGGCCCGCTGGTCGAGCGGATGCTGAGAGTGATGCCGCCAGGAAAGCGGCCGAGCTCTTGCGAGGTGATTCGGTTTCTCGAAGGTGATCGGAAGTTTCAACGAGCCTGCTCCCGCGTCTGGTGGAAAAAAACCGTCCCCCTGGCCGACTCCACCATGGAACCCTTTCCCGGGAATCCTCGATCCTGGGACGTCCCCTCGATCACCACGTGTGCTCAGCTGGCGGAATGGCTGGAAGTGACGCCGCGGCAACTTGACTGGTTCACCAACCTGAAGGCTTGGAATCAGGGGAGGTTGCGCGATGGGCCGGAAGCTTCACAACACTACCATTATGCATGGCTCTCAAAACGCCGTGCTGGGACCGCTCGGCTTCTCGAGACCCCCAAGCCTCGTTTGAAAGCGATCCAGAAGAGAATCCTCCGAGGAATTCTGAATCACATCCCGGCACATGGGGCGGTCCATGGTTTCGTCCGCGGGCGATCGGTCCGGACGTATGTGGAACCCCATGTGGGGCAAGCGATGGTTTTGAGGCTCGACCTGCGGGACTTTTTTCCCTCGGTGCGAACGGGACGGATCGTCGCCATATTCCGGACTGCCGGCTATCCGGAACCCGTGGCGGTACGCCTCACCAAACTCTGCTCGAATCGGGCATCCGATGACATTTGGGATACCTTTCCCCACTATGGCCCCGTTTGGGATCGATGGCGTCACGAACAACTCTACCGGCAGCCCCACCTACCGCAAGGGGCTCCCACTTCGCCGTCGCTGGCCAACCTCGCCTGTTTTCGACTCGATTGTCGCCTCAGCGGGCTCGCTCGTCGATTCGACGCCCGGTACACCCGCTATGCGGATGACCTGCTGTTTTCGGGACCCCATTCGTTCGCGACCCGAAGTGACTCGCTGCTGACCTATGTCACGGCAATTGCCATGGAAGAAGGATTTGAAGTGCATCTTCGAAAGACTCGCCGCATGCCCCACTGGCAGCGACAACAGGCAACGGGGATCGTCATCAATCAGCGTCCAAACGTGGCTCGCGACGCGTACGATCGCCTCAAGGCAACGTTGTACAATTCAGCTCGCCATGGCCCCCAGGGAGAAAATCGTGAGGGAGTGACCGATTTCCGAGCCCATCTCGAGGGGCGGATCAGTTACTTCGCGTCGGTGAACCCCGCTCGGGCGGCCAAGCTGCAAGCTCTGTTCCGGCAGATCCAATGGACGGATTGCGAGTGAGCCCCTACGATACGATGTCCTGCTCGACCCCGCCGCAAACCCGTCTGTTTCCGCGAAGACGTCTATTTCCGCGAACCTCCGTATCGCTTGGGGCGTCGTTCGTGGAACCGACGCTCCTCGAACGCTTGGTTTTCCCATTCATCCGCAAACACCGATCAGCGACTACTTGCCGTGACTTCATCGAGTGACCCTGAATTGCATTCCCCTGAGTTGCATGAGCCTGAATTGCGTGGCTCGGATTTCCCTGCCTCGGTTGTGCACCGTAGTGTCTGCCCGTTGGATTGCCCGGATGCCTGCAGTCTATTGATCGAACTACGGGGGGACCGCGTCGTCGGATTGCGTGGCGATCCCGAACATCCGATGACGCGTGGATTTGCTTGCGCGAAGATGGCGAAGTATCCCGAGCGGCAGCATCATCCCGATCGTCTGCTGCAGCCGATGCGTCGAGTGGGAGCGAAGGGGGAGGGAAAGTTCGAACCGCTCGACTGGGATGTCGCGCTCGACTGGATCGCCGAGCGAACCGCCGAGAATCTGCGGCGGTTCGGAGAGGCGAGTCTGCTACCCTACTGCTACGCAGGCACCATGGGTTTAATTGAACGGGATTTTCCACTGGCATTCTTTCGAGCCTTGGGGGCCTCGGAACTGGATCAGACGATTTGTGCTGCCACGGCCGGCGTGGCTTGGGAAGCGAATTACGGCCCCGCCAAAGTCTCAACTCCTCCAGATTCCGTCCCGCATGCTCGCTTGATTGTCTTGTGGGGAATCAATGTGCTCCGTTCCAACAGCCATCTGGTTCCCTGGCTTCAAAAAGCTCGACGTCAAGGAGCGAGAATTCTGCACATCGACCCCTACCGCAATGAGACCAGTCGCTTTGCCGACGAACATCTTTCCATCGCGGTCGGTACCGACGCGGCATTGGCCTTGGCCATCGGTCGAGAGATCTTCCGCTTGGGACTTCACGATACGAATTACCTGGAGCAGTTTGCCGAGGGATTGGATGCGTACCGGGAGGCCTGTGAAGAATGGACGCCCGAACGAGCGGAAGCGGTCTGCGGCGTGCCGGCCCCCAAGATTCGCGAACTCGCCGCGGCCATGGGAAATGAACCGAAAACGTGGATCAAGGTCGGTTATGGAATGAGCCGCAACGAGGGAGGAGGAAATGCCGTCCGAGCGATCTCGCTGCTGCCCGCTTTGACAGGTGCCTGGCAGCATCGGGGGGGAGGCGGAGCATTATCCTGTAGTGGAGCGTTTCAGCTGAACACCGCTCGCTACAGTGGGCGTCATCTCTTGCGAGCCGGTCGGCCTCACGTCAATCAGAATCAGTTGGGCAAGGCGTTGGCCGAGCGGCAACCGTCGGGCGATCCTCGAATCTCGACACTGTTCGTCTTCAATTCGAATCCGGCCGCCGTGGCCCCCGATTCGAAGAGCGTCCGAGCGGGACTTTTGCGGGACGACCTGTTTACCGTGGTGCTGGAACTGTTCCCGACGGACACGGCCGATTACGCGGATGTCCTGTTGCCGGCCACGATGTTCACGGAACATCCCGACTTGTACTGTGCCTACGGGCACTATTACTTGCAGTGGGCCGAGCCGATAATGGCGTCCCCCAAGGAGTGCCGACCCAATAGTTGGGTGTTTCGCGAGTTGGCTCGCCGCATGAACCTGGACGACCCCGTGCTGCGGATGAGCAGTGACGAGCTGGCCGGGGAACTGCTGTCCGGCGATCACCCGTTTCTGCGTGGAATTACCTGGGAGCGACTGCGGCGGGAGCGTAGCGTCCGGCTGAATTTGCCCGAGGACTATCGACCCTACTCGGATGGAAGTCATTTTCCCGACAAGAGGATCCGCTTTTCGCCGCCACCGAGACAGGTGGAATTTGTGGTCCAGCCCACCCAGGAGTTTCCGTTGCGGCTGATCTCGCCGCCGGGGGCTTTCTTGGTCAATACTTCCATGGGAAACCTCCCTTCGATTCTACGGGCGGCGGGGGGTGAGCCGACGGTGCTGATCCATCCGAGCGACGCGGAGGCTGCCCGAGTCGCGGATGGTCAGATGGCCCGCGTCGTCAGTCCCGAGGGAGAAATTGAGCGCCGAGTGGTCGTTACCACGGATGCTCGGCCAGGCGTGGTGATTGTCGTGGGACAGTGGTGGCCCAAACTGGCGCCGGACCGCCGCAGTCTGAATGAACTCACCAGCCAGCAACTGACCGATCTGGGAGGAGGTTCGCTGTTCGGCAACGCGGTGGTCCGTGTCGAACCGCAGGCGTAGGATGGAAGAGGAGAGAGCGATTCCCGGCATGGCTGCTGGAATCGCCAATGAAAACCGCCATGAAAACCGCGATGAAAACCACCATGAAATTCCCGTTGGAACTGCTGCCGGAGTGAATGGGACAGCGGTTGGAAGAGCCGATGTGGGTGGAGGAGTTTTTGCCGATGGATCCATCGGGTTGGGAAACGGGTTGGGAAGCAATTGCCAAACCGCTGATCACGATTGCCTGCTTTGCGTTGCTCTGGACCTGGGAAACATTTTTTCCGCTGGTGGTCGACCGGAAACGGCGGTGGCGACATGCCGGCCGCAATGTCGCCGTCGCCCTGCTGAACGTGGTCATTCTGGGTGTGCTGTTTGGTACCGTGACGTTGGGAGTCGCCACCTGGACGACCGATCGCCAAGTCGGTCTTCTCTATTGGCTGGACCTCACCGGGCCCTGGCGTTTGCTGCTCGCCCTGCTGCTGCTGGACGCTTGGCTCTACACCTGGCATCGGCTCAATCACCGAGTCCCCTTGCTGTGGCGATTCCACCGGATGCACCATTCGGACAAGGAGATGGACGTCACTTCGGCAACGCGGTTTCACTTGGGGGAGCATCTCGGCGCGGCCACGTTGCGACTCGGCCTGATTCCGCTCTTCGGCGTGACAGTGGTCGAGATTCTGATTTACGAACTTCTGGTGGTGGGGGTGACGATGTTCCATCATGCCAATATCACCCTCGGGCGTTTCGACCGTCCCCTTCGCTGGCTGATCGTCACTCCGCGAATGCATCAGATCCATCATTCCCGCTGGCAGCCCGAAACCGACTCGAACTACGCGGTGATCTTTTCCTTCTGGGACCGCCTCGCGGCAACCTACCGGATGCGGGTCGGCTCGGAGCCCGTCGATTTGGGATTGGACGAATTTCAGGAGGAGGGCTGGCAGTCGGTCTGGGGGATGCTGAAGACTCCTTTCGTCAACATCACGCGCGGCTCGACTTCGGTTGAGCAACCTGATGGCGCGACTCCCGCCGCCGAAGCGGCTCCTCGCTGAATTTCTGTTTTATGGAGGCATTTCCGAGATCGCCATGTCCGTGGTGGAAGTCCGCGAAGTCGATTCTCCCGAAGGTCTGGAAGCCCTCCATTGGTTCTTGCTCGCATCCGAACCCGTCCGCACGATTGAGGCCGCCTGGACCATCATCGGCTGGTACGAGAAGCGGCCGGTGATCGAAGAATATCACCTTGGAAATCCTTCTCAAGGAAGACGTTCCAAATGAGGTCAGCTCGGAAAGCTGATCATTCCAGGCCATCTCCTCGCGTGGAAGGAGTCTTCAGGGGAGGGATGTGTGGTTTCCAAGCGAACTCAGCGGTCGGCCTCGGCGAATAAATCTACCCTCAATCACTTGACTCGACATTAGATGATGCGTAAAGTATTTGCATGGGAGGGAAACGCGAGCCATGCCACCGAGTCAGCTGAAGCGGGAATTGAAGAAGAAGCATCCGTTTGAATCGCCCGAGCAGGAGGCGATTTTGAACCTCTTGCGGACCAGTGATCAGATGCAGAATCGCTTCGGACGACTGTTCCGAGATTACGGATTGACCTCGTCACAATACAACGTGCTGCGAATCCTGCGGGGTGAGGGAAGGCCGATGCCCTGCCTGGAGATCGCGGACCGGATGATTCAAGTCGTCCCCGCCATGACCGGACTGCTCGATCGACTCGAAAAGCAACATCTGGTCACTCGACAGCGCTGCTCGGAAGATCGCCGAGTTGTCCATGTCGAGTTGACCGAGAAAGCTCGGGAATTGCTGGCTCGTTTGGACGAGCCGGTGCGGGACTTGCACTTCGAGCTGATGGGTCACTTGACTCGCAACGACCTGAAGCAGCTTAGTCAACTCCTCGAGAAAGCTCGGGCCCCAGCGCAGGCCGATCCCGAAAAACTTTGAAACTTTGAATGGAGGCCCTTGTCGCCGCTTTTTTTTGTTGCTGAATAGATGATATGTAAGTTACTGCCGCGTAATGCAAGTGGCTGGAAGGGAAGCCGAAACCGGGCGGAGCGACAGTCAGTCGCCCTTGGGCCGGAAAGACTTTCTCCCGCTACACGCGGCACACACTCACCACTTTTGCCCAGGAGAACTCATGATGATTCGAATACGCAAGGCCGCCGATCGAGGACATGCGGATCACGGTTGGCTGAACACCTATCACACCTTCTCCTTCTCTTCCTACCGGGATCCCGCTCATACTCGGTTTCGCTCGCTGCGAGTGATGAATGAGGACGTGGTTGCCCCAGGACAGGGCTTTGGAACTCATCCCCACCACGACATGGAGATCGTCACCTATGTGCTCGAGGGAGCCTTGGAGCATCGGGATTCCATGGGGAATGGCGAAGTGCTGCGTCCGGGGGAATTCCAGCGGATGTCGGCCGGCACGGGGATCACGCACAGTGAGTTCAATCCGTCGGCGGACGAACCAGTCCATCTCTATCAGATTTGGCTATTTCCCGAGCGGAAGGGGATCGAACCGAGTTATGAGCAGAAGCAGTTTCCCGAATCGGAACGTCGGAACCGATTGCAGTTGGTCGCGTCGCGGGACGCAGTCGAGAATTCGCTGCGGATCCACCAGGATGCTCGGATCTACCTCGCCGATCTCGACGCCGACCATGTGGTCTCCCACTCCCTCGCCCCGGGGCGGCATGCCTGGCTTCAGGTATTGCGCGGAGCGGTGACGCTGAACGGCACGCCATTGGGAACCAGCGATGGAGCGGCGGTCAGCGACGAGACGGAACTTCAGATGCAAGCCGAGGCGTCGGGAAAGGCGGAAATCATGCTGTTTGATTTGGCCTGATTTGTCGGTTCACTCCTGCAGTTCATCTTCAAACGAACGAAACGAAAAACTCGAAAACACGAAACAGGGTCCATTACCATGCAATCCGTGATGTCGCTTTTTGGCCGTATGATGATCGCCACGATTTTCTTCATGAGTGCCATCGGGAACAAGATTCCCGAATTCAGTGGTGTGTCCGAGTACATGGGATCGAAGGGAATACCGCTCCCCCAGTTGATGTTGGCTGGAGCCATCGTCTTCTTGATTGTGGGAAGTCTCTCGGTCGTCGCCGGCTATCAGACGCGAATCGGTGCTTCGATGTTGCTGGTGTTCCTACTGCTGGCAACCTACTTCTTTCACGACTTTTGGAACCTTGAGGGGGAAGAGCAGCAGCAGCAAATGATCCACTTCATGAAGAACCTCTCGATGATGGGAACCATGTTGTTCCTCATGGCCAATGGCCCCGGCTTTCTGAGTCTGGAGCGGTTTGTGGGAGGCAAGAAAGCGTGATTCCCTGCCCGATGGACTCGAGCATTCAGGCTTGTACACTCGGCAGTGCTCCCCACCTGCCCCTGTCAGCAACACGGATTTGAAGGAGTCGAGGCTCTTATCTCCCGGTCATTGCTGAAATGGGGCCGAATGTGGGGAGTTCACTCTTCGCCTAATCTCGAGAGGTCGCGTCGGACGAGGAGGCCGACGGTGTTTCCGGCGTGACCGAAGGCAACTCGGGAATCGGCACCTGGGTTGCCGGAGCGGGGGAGTGCGCGAGCAGCCAGTCCTCCAGAATAATGTGCTGAATCTGAGGGGCCCGCAGCAGGGCGGTCCGCTGGGGCAGTACCGACTTGAGCCAGGGACGCGAGGCGATCCGCGACAGGGCTCGAACCCCGACGTTCCCTCGAATCTGGGCCGACACGTTGTCGCTGAGTCGCTGGAACGTGGCCGGCATGATATTGGGGGCGGGACCGACATGGATCACCGTGTCGATTCCCATCACCATCAGGCGGTACACGGCGTCCCAAAGTCGCTGAGGGTGATCGACCCAGCGATGCAGCGTTTCGCGAACGTTGAATTCGTTGTAACTGACCTCACCCGTTACCAGCGACAG
>JBJHCD010000093.1:0-3298 GCA_050485845.1 Pirellulaceae bacterium
GTCGATGGCTCCCCGGTCGATGAACGGGTTTTCACCCGCTCCCGGCGGCGGTTCAATCGACGGATCATCCGTGCGGAGTTGGCCAAAGACGTCGCGAGAAGGCGCGACGACGGGGGAAGGAGCGATTCCGAGCGGCCCGCGGACCGAAATCATGGCGGGACGATCCGTCATGGACTGGACCGAACTGTCAATCGCCAGGGAGCCCGGTGCCAGATAGAAGTTGTTCGATGCCGGATCGCGGAACAGTGGGTCGTCCGCCGCCAGAACCATGGGAAACGTACCGATCCCGATTTCGGCGGGAGTCGCCGCGTTCGTGCTATTCGACTGATACAGCGTTCCGCCCAGAACGGTGCTGCTGGAGTCGGCACTGACGGAGACGCCCTGACCGAACTGGGTGACGATGTTGTTCAGCACGGTCGGGCTGGCATTGTTCTCGACCAAGATTCCCGTGCCGCTCTCTCCAACTCCAACCAGGGTGTTATTGAGAACTCGTCCGAACGGGACGGAGCCGAGTGTCTGTCCGGCCGGATTGGGGTCGCCGCTGTAGCGAATACCGCCGGTCGCGTTGGCGAACACGACGTTGTTCTCCACCACGACGCCTGGAACCAGTCGCTGGGCATTCACTTCCCGAGTGACTCGTGGGGCACCGGGAAGCGGATTCTGGCCGTCCCGAGGTCCCGAGTCGATGTTGATGGCGAAGTCCGCCGAGTTGGAAATGAAGTTGGAGTGAATCAGAAGCTGGCCCTGATCACGGAACCGGTTCTGGTCACCCGTCATTTCATATCGAATGTAATCGATGCCGCTGGCGTCGATATCGACTTGCAGCTGATAGAAGCCCAGGGTGGAGCCGGCACTTCCGCTTCCCTGTTGCCGCGGATTGTAGCCGGTGTTGTTCGACGAGCTGACACCGATGTAGTAGGTCCCCGTCTCCGGAATCTGGAATTCGATATAGGGATCGTTCGAGGGGGCCTGTCCCGGTGGGAAACCAATGCTGTTGGTGGCCAGCTGAGTGCCCGAGAAATTGAACAATCGAAGCCGCGAGTTGAGGGGTGAGCCACTGCGGGCGGCATCGACGCCGATTTGCAGCCGAGTGCCGGCCGTGAAGTGGAACTCATACAGATCGACATCCAGGCCGGCGTTCCCGGCCAGGAAGTTCGGGTTGTTACCGATCACCCCATCCGCTCGGAAGATCGTGGAGACTCCCGGAACGACTTGCGAAGCCACCGCCGTGGCCAGGGTGTCGTTCGGCTCGGGCAAGGTCGCGTCCAGTTCGATCACCTCGGGCAGGAGGTTGCCGAGGATCACGTTGCCATAGAGGTTGACCCGATGATCGGTACCGGCCGTCCCAGTTACTCGGCCGTCGGACAGGCCCGCTCGGACATCCAGAACAGCTTGAACAGGTGCACTGTTGATGGCATCGCGAATGCGGCGGGCCATGACGATCTCCGAATCGCCCGTGATCCCTCCTCCCGCCGCGGGAGCCACTGGATTGAATGGGATCGCAATGTGTCCCGGGGCAACTCCGTTTCCGATGGTGGTGTCTTCGTATTCGAAGACGACCGAGTTGGTGCCGTCGCTGATGCGGAACGTCTGGCCATCGACGATCTCGGACGCCTTGGGGGCGACCAGCGTGAAGGCCTCCGACATTCGCTCGTTCGTGTCGAACGTCTGCTGAAGCTCCAACTGCGGGAAACCAGCCACGCCGATGCCGTAGTCTTCGCCTCGTCGAATTTCCAATTGGTACTCGCCCACCAAGGTCTGAGTGACGGGGACTCCTTGGAACGTCGGGAGGGCGGGATTCGCGACATAGGTCGAGTTACCGCTGGCGCCGGTGACCATTTCACCTCGCTCGGCGAACCCGATGATGATGTCGTCGATGTAAACCCCCTCAAAGTTATTGTTCTGGGCTCGCAATGCACCTGGATTCAAGGCGTTCGTGGTGCCATTGGCCAAGGTCGAGGCGGTCCAGGAGCCGAACGCGTCGGCCTGGAGCGAATCGGTCAGCCCGAGAGGCCCAGGGCTGGCGACCGTTTGGCCCACGATTTGGACTCGATTCTGATGAATCTTGAAGGCTTCGAGCACGCCACCCGCATACTGATTGGCCAGTGACAGTTGCACGGCCTGGGCGACTTGAACCGGCGTCATGTCGGCATGGACATTGATCGGAACATTCCCTCCGCTGACACCGACATTGCCATCCAAGCTGACGGGGGAGCCGAAACTGGTGGTGACCGTGGTGGCTCCCTGAAGCTGGATCCGGTTGTCGTGCAGTCGCGGGGTCACGCCGGCAATCGGGTTGGCTTGCAACACCCGAAGGACTTCGGTGGCCACGGCGTTGGCCGACTGGCCGCTTTGGAACGGAACGGCGATGTTCCCGGCCCCGACGCTGCCATCCGAGTCGAACTCGAACGTCTGGCCATTCACCGTAAAGGTCTGGCCATTCTGCAGGGCAGCTCCGGTCGGTGTGACGAGCGTGACGCCCAGATTGAACTCAAAGACCTCATTCCCGATGAGCATCTGCTGCCCATCTCGCAATTCGTTGCCGGCAATCGCGTGAATGAATGAACCGGTGCCGTTATCCTCGCCGACTTGCATTTCGCCGGCCGTGCTGAAGTCGAAGCGAAGGCGAATGTTGTCTTGGCCTGCCAGCGGGGCGAGGTCAATACGGGCTTGCCGCCACGAGTTCGGCGCGCCGTTGTCTCCGACATCGTAGAGTTCCTGGATCTGGAAGTTCATCGTGTTCCCCACGGTGTACTCATCCAGACCGACTTGGCGAGCGGAATTGTTGGTGGCCAGCAAATGCCACTCACCATCTTCGCTCGCGGCAAACACTCGGAACGAATCCCGCATGAACTGATCGGCGAGCAGCAGGGCCGAGGCGTTCTCCGTCTCCAGGAAGTAGTTGAAGTACAGCGTCGGCAAGTCTTCAGGAGCGTAGCCGACCAGGCTGAAGGGATTGGAGACCAGCGAACCGTGAGCCCCTCCGGGGAAATTGTAATCGGCGCTGTTGTTCACCGGATTGTAGTGGGGTTGCAAACCCGCCCCCGACAACTGCGGGCTGTTCGCGGCTTGGGATTCCCAGCCGAACCACATGCTGTTGTTGCCAGGGACCTCGGTTCGACTGCCATCGAACGCCAAGTTACGGCCATGCCCCGCGTCACCAGCTCGATTGTTCGTCTGATGCCAGAGATTGAAGTCGAGGTTCGAGAAGGCGAGACCATTCACGTTGGTCAGCCCCGTATCGATGCTGGTCGCCCCGTTGGCGAACACGGGTTGGAGGACGCCTTGCGTGTTGAAC
>JBJHCD010000093.1:3308-11267 GCA_050485845.1 Pirellulaceae bacterium
GCATAGAGCCGTCCATTGACGTCGATGCCGAACAGCATGTTGGCATAGCGTCCACCTTCCGCGTTCCTCGGGCCTTCGGTCAGGCCCTGGAAATTGATTCCCTGGAGATCCCCTCGGGAATTCTGCACGTAAATCGCCTGGGCACCGCCGGCACTGGTGAAATTCGTGATCTGGTAGAGACCACCCGCATCCGAGACGGCCCACATCGTGTTGTTGGGGAGCGTCGCCAAGCCGGTGATGTCTCCCCCTGGAGCCGAACCGGCCACGACCAGTGGCGGGTCGTCCGTTCCCGCTTCGGTAAAGGTCAAGCCTGGGGCGATGGTGACCACCGTTTGGTTCGAGGTGGCCGAGAGTCCGGAAACGCCATTGATGGCGGTCGCAATACGCTGCGCGATCTGTGGCGCCGCGTCGTCCGCCAGGAAGGGGACGGCAATGATGGAGGGATCGCTCGGTTGATCGCTGTTCCCCTGGTCGACAAAGACGCCTCGGGCGACCAGTTCGCTGAAGTTTCCAGTCGAGGGACCGATCCAGTTGGCTCGAGTTCCCTCGGCACCGACCGCGACTCCAGAAACCCCTTCATCGACGGTACGACCGAAGACGTTCTGCAGCGTGGCGACCAAATCGGCGTTCGTGCTGACTTCCTCGATCGGAATCAGAACGGTTCCGATGGGGTTCTGAGGAACTCGGCTTTGGCTCCGGCCCGTGTTTCCTTCGATCACCATGCCGGCCGAGTTCTCGCTGGCCGTGCTGCTGTTCAGCAGACTGATGCGGTTTCCAATGGCCTGAGCAGACGCGGCAAAGATCGGGTTCCCATCGCCGTCAAACGAAGTCTGACTGTTGATGGCGGCCACGATCTGCGAGACCAACTGCTGTTGGTTCATGCTGATGTCAAACGGCACGGGAATGACATTGGCCGGAATCGTCCCTCCCGATCCGTCATCCCACTCGAAGATCCGCGTGACGCCGTTGGTCTGATTGTCAGTGACGGTGAAGCGGTCGCCGTCTTGAATTCCGGCGCCGCTGGCGGCCGTGACGACAAAGACTTCACCGGTATCAAATTCGTACGCCTGGCCATTCAGGAAGAAGGTATCTCCATCGCGAATGGTAAGCGGGTTGATGGGGGACGGATTGAGGTTGAAGTTGACTTCGGGGCCGGAAACAAATTCGAATTGGAAGCTGTCCGTCCCGTCGAAAACTTCAAACTGGGTTCCATGCTGAATCACGCTGGTACTGACTCCAGCCGCGTTAACCGTGGTCGCCTCGGGAGCCAGGATCACTCGACGATCCGTCCCAAAGGGGTCGGCGTCTGTTACCAATCGACCACGCTCGACGATCTGCGTACCCGCATTAAAGGAGAGGGCATCGCCCGTCCGGTTGGGAGCCGGGGTGCTGATGGCCACGCCCGTCGTGGGAATGAACTCGTAGAGCAGGTTCCGCGTAATCACGGAGCCGAGTGGATTCGGGATATTTGGAGGGCGATGCCCCACGGCAAATCCACCTTCCACATTGTTCCGAGTCAGTGCGAAAGTGATGGCTTCGAAATGGATACCGTGACCGATTCGAGTGTCGCCGACCGGATTGCTGCGGATCGAAGCGGGGGGATTCCCGAGGTCCATCTCATAGGTTTCGATTCCGCTGGCGCCCAGCGGGGTGAGGGCGGCAGTACCGGTATCAATCTGGAAGTAGCGGCCCGCATTGGCATCCGAGAAGGGGAAGGTCTCCAGTCCGGACGAGAAACTGACCAGGTCACCGTTCCAGCGAAGGGCGATGTCGCCGACATGCTCGTTGAATCGTCCCACCTGGGTCGTCCGCTGACCGGACATCGGATTGACCGTGATCAGGTTCGTCTGATTCTGCGTTCCGGGGTCCTGGCTGACATACAACGTGATGTCGGACAAGGTCCAGGGAACGACGCTGTTGGTGTCGAACAGGACGGGTACGGTGGCGGGATTGGCCGTGCTGTTGGTGGGACCGCCAAAACGTTGTTCGGCAATTCTCTGACTGGAGTTGACCGGTTCCAGGCGTACCAATGGATTGATGGGGGCAGCCTGGGAAAATTGTCCGAATTCGGCGGGAATCTGGGCCACGGACGAAACGGCCGCGTAGTAGATTCCCTCGGGCAGCATGACCGAACCGAGGTACGGGTCGAGTGGCCCGGCGCTACCGCGGGACAGGTCGTCCATGTTGGTGCCGGCCAGCGGACCGGGCTGATCGTCCGAGACATTGCTGGCATTGGCCATCAGCACCAAATTGCCATTGGCATCAAAAACGGACAGGATCGTGTTCGCTCGACCAAGACCGTCGGCGTAGTCCATGTCCAGAATCGTGGCGACATATCGGGGGATCCCCAGCAAGGCCGGGTCATTCGGGAACGGATCGATATGCTCGTAAGCCACTTCAAACTGGAAGAAGTCGACATCGGTTGATGCCGAGAGGGAACCCGCGATGGAGAGCGCGCCCCGATCGGTCGCCATGAAATTCCCCACGGGCTGGGCCTGCCCCAACGTGTTATTGGGAGTAGTCGATTCCGCCGCTTCGCCGGTCAGAGGCGAGTGCATCGGGCCACCCAGGACATGAATCGCATTGGTTGCATAGCGGATGTCGGCATAGCGAACGGTCGTTCCCGCGAACTCGTCCGTTTCCCTCAGACGAAGCTGAAGCTGATAGCTGCCGTCGGTCTGTCCGGCCTGCAGGTCGTTCAGATCGGGACTATTGCTGCGAACTCGAACATAGAACGTTCCGCGCGAGCCGATCGCGCCGGGTAGAACGACTCGCATACCCGCGTCGCGAGGATTCGTCGACCAGCGATCCAACCCTTCAAAAGCAGACTTTTGGAGGGGGTTGACGCTATTGGCCGGCATGGATTGGTCGCGATAGAGCAGCGACGGATCTTGACCTTCCAGGAAGGAATTGGTGGAGCGAGCGAGGACGACTCCGTCACGGTCGAGCAGTTCAATGACCGTGTCGAGCGAGTGCGTGGTGCGGTCGATGTCGAACCAGACCTCCGAACCTCCTCGGCCCACGAAGCGATAGACGTCGACATCGGCCGGCTCACTGATGTTACCGTAGATGGTAAAGCCGAGTCGCGAGTTGTCGTCTCCCGCCTTTTCGTGCTGCGCCAGTTCTCCCAGCCACTCCGACGAGTCGATGGTGTCGTTGGAGTTCGCCACCAAGGTGATCGGCGATTCTCGCTCGTAGATTACTTCCACGTTACGGTCGTGGGAGTAGGGGGTGATGAGCACGCTTCGCCAATCACCCGGTTGTCCCTGATCCAGCAACTCCGCCGCGTTTTCTGGAATCTGCGCCAAGCCCCCCAGGACATTGGCGGTGTCGGTTTGCGGACTGCCGTCAGGCCGCAGGCCGGCGCCGACGGTGCCGTCGTTCAGCGAGGTCAGCACGACTGGGAAACCGGGGACCCCGGTAATCTGCAGACTTCCACCGATGCGGTCGGTGATGTCAAGCGGCGTGCCGGTGGCCGTGAAGCCGGCGTTCGGCCCGTCGAGCTTCACGACAAGGCTCTCCGTCGGGCTGCTGACCAATCGCAAGCCGCCGAACGTATGGAAGTTGGGGACCGAGATGGTTCCCTGAACGATGTGGACGATGTCGGTGTCGTCCCAGACCCCCTCGGTCGTCAAGGCGCCGGGTCGGACGACCATCCCGTTGAGGGCGTTGTTGTCCAGGCGGTTGTCGGAAATCAGGGGACCACGATTTCCGAAGACCTCGCGATAGACATCGGAATGCCCGGTCGCTCGCCCTAGATCGTTCACCAAGTAGTGATTCAGCGAGTTGGCATTGATGTTGATGACCGCCGCGTCGTTACTGAGGAACGTGTTGCCGACGATCACCGGCTGGGCTCCTCGGACGTAGATCACGCCTGGATTATTGAATCCCCGCCCGAATCGATCTCCCGTGCCGTTGCTGAGCGTCCCGGGAGGATTGAAGCCATTGGCGCTCTGTTCGAAGACCGAGTTGGCAACTCGAGCTTGAGCCTGATGGATTTCCAATGCATTAAAGTTGCGGAAGTTCCCGTCGACTCGGGCAGCGCCACCGGCGTAGGCCACCACGACATGGTCCAGGTTCACTCGGCTGAGCGGCCCGGCAAAAATGCCACCCCAGTCGCCTGGGTTGGCGACTTCGTTCGGGTTGCTGGTGGTTGCGAAGGTTCCCCCCGCCCCGTACCGGATGTCGGCCAGCGAGGTCATGATGACGCGATTGCCATCGACCCCTTCCGCGATCAGATTGGCGCCCATTTGGACATCGATGATCGCCCCGTCGCTTTTGATCACCGTGCCGGGATCGATTCGGAGGCGGCCATTGAGTCGAGCGACGGCTTGAGAGCTGACCGGATTCAGCGTTCCGCCGGCGGTCGTTCCATTGTCGACGAACGTGGTGGCAAAGCCGTCGATCTGCTGGACCAGCGTGTAGGGACCACTCCCGTCCGGCGCGCTGCGGTAGAGGCGACGAGCGACATACTCGGGGAATTGAGCCACCGTGGGGAGGTTTGCCAAGTTGACGCTTCCCACACCGGGCTCGATCGTCACATCTCGCGTGACGTTCGAGGAGGGGGACTCGTTGCCGCTGGAGTCCACGAAGGTCAGGATGTAGTTGTAGTTGCCCGGAGCAAGAGTCCCGGAAGCAGTTCCCGGGGAAACGGTGACCAGCGTCGTGGGGGGAGCCACCAGTTCCAGGCGTGGTCCGCCCGGGTTGCCGGCCACGATCAGGTTTTCCTGGAGGATGTGAACGATGTCGGTGTCGTCAAAGCGGCCGGCCACCGTCATTCGCTCGGTTGATTCTCCCGGATTGGTTCGGGTACGAACGAACAAGCCGTTCAGCGTGTTGTTAACGATTCGATTCCCCGAGATATCCGGGCCGACTCGGGAGTAGTCCGAAGAAAACTGCCCTGACGCTTGATATTGGGGAGCATGGAAATTCGTTTCCGCGAAACTGTTCGGCGTCGCGGACATTGCTGCTCGATTGCTGAGCGTGATCGTGTTGTTCGCGATCGCGGGGCGAGTGTCGATGATGTGGACGGGATCGACAACGGTGGGATTGCCGCCGATCTGGACCGTCCCGCCACCATAGCGCATGTCGGCATAGTAAACGGAATTGAGGAAGATCCCCTCTCGTTCCCAATTGAATCGAGTTCGTTCCAGGTTATCGATCTCCGAGGCGAAGATGATGCCACCCCAGTCGCCCCGAAGCGGGGCGGGAGGGTTCGATTGGGGGTTGGAGCCGACGCCGATCCGTTCATGCAACGAGGTGAAGACCACGTTGTTGGGGATGGGTTGTCCGAATTCATCGCGAACAACTTGGCCATCCGCGCCGATGACGCGAGGAACTCCCAAGACTTGCAACGCCCCGGCGCTGCGGTCGGTTTGGGAAGTCAAACTGCCGACACCGACATAGGCACGTCGCGCCTTGATGATTACGCCGGCGTCGATCATGACGGTGACGCCCCGCGGAACTTCCAGCGAGGGGCCATCGGCCAAGACCGATCCATTCAGGGCGCTGAAGCCGATTTCGTAGGCGGCGTTGTCATCTTGAGTGGTAATGTCACCATCCGCCCCTCCATTGCCGACAATTCGCACCACGATCTGCTCGCCGGTCTGCTGACGCAGTTGGGTGGCCCGCTGCAGCGCGGCATTGATCGTCTTGTAAGGCCGCTGAGCGGAACCATCGGCGACCGAAGCGTTGGCCAGCTTGTCGACGAAGACGGTCCGAGCAGCGGTTTGAGCATTGAACCAGAAGTCGAACGTGCCACCCGGAGTGCCGTCGTTGTTTCCATCCAGCAAGGTGGGACTGCGGCCTGAACTGCCCCCCGTGTCGGCGTCGACGATTCCTCGAGATGCCTCGCCGCGGAAGCTGAGCCGCAGCTGATATTGGCCTTCCGTCGTGCCGCCGATTCCCGAGTCTTCGATGGTGGGATCGTACTCGTTGTTGCCGCTCGCCGAGACGCCGATGAAATAGGTTCCGGGTTCCAGCTCGAGTTCAATGTACGAATCTCGGCTGTAATAGTCGTCGTTGCGGGCGACCAGTTCAAAGCCGTCTGGTGTTTCGCGATAGAGGTTCAGGACGGTATCGAGTGAGCTGGAATTCGGAAGCCGCTCGGCAAATGTCTCGGCCGTGAAGAGCCCCGGCTGAGGAACTTCAAACCGGTAGAGGTCGATGTCCTTGCTTTCCGGCCGGTAGAGATGCTGACCATGCGTGATGTCGTGGTCACCGGGAAACACCGGTTCGGGGACGACCCCGTCAGCCAAGCCCGTGTTCTGCCCCATGACGGTCAGTGGAGGGAGTTCGAAATTGGCGCCCAGGCCCAAGAGACGCCCGACGGCACGCATCGCCGTGTAGAAGAATTCACCGCCATACTGGTCGTTCTGAGTGGAAAAATCCTGCAGGTCCATGACGGCAACGCCATTGTCGATGCCGCCCGCGGAAATACTGAGGACGCCACCCGGAGCGCCGGCAACGCCAGGATTGACGGCCCGGAGGTCGCCGACGGCGATGGTCATCCCCTGCGTCGCCGACTCGAGGAACTGAATTCCGAAGTAATGACCGTAGAGTTCGAAAATTTCTCGAACACGTTGACGCTGAACAGCGGTGATCGCGTTCTGCAGTACGTTTCCCTGCGGATCGAAACCATACTGCGTCTGAAAGTTATAGTAGGCCGTCGTGATCCCGATTTCGTTGTCCGGCCCCTGGATCAAGTGGCTCTCGACGGGAATGTTGCGATGTCCCGGTTCACCCGGATCACCCGGGAATTGCAGCTGATAGGGATTCCCTTCGTTGCTGATCGTTCCGGAAATGATCAAGGCCTGGCTGGTCTTGGCCATGCCGGAAAGAGTCATTCCGAGCGACACCACGGCGTCGTTGGTCAGGTTGATGATCGTTCGCGGGGGAGTCGACGCGCTATTGACGCTGCTGGCTGCCTGGACTCCAAAGCCCGCGTTGTTGATGGCATTCACAATCGCCTGTGCCATCAAATTGACGCTGAGGTTGCTGCTGAAATTGATCGCCACGTTGCCCGGAGCGACGCCGGGAGTGCCCGCGAATGTGTCATTGAACTCGAAGGTTCGCGAGACGCCCGCCTGGCTGAGGATGGTAAACGTGTCGCCATCACGGAAGGCGGCCCCTCCACCCAGCATCGTGAGGATCGTGCCGGTCTCGAAACCGGTGGTCAGGTCATAGGCATCGACAAAGCTGGTGCCGGGATTCGTGCTGGGAGTGTAGTTGACCGGGGCCAGGGGCAAGGTTTCGGCCGAGCCGATGCGGAGTCGGAAGGTGGCCGCCCCGGGGGCGCCGGTGTCCAATTGATCCAAGTCGGCCGCAAAGGTCAAAACCGCTCGGTCCAAATCGGGATCGTACTGGACATTGGTCGGATAGAACCAGACGTCGTCGGTGTTCCGGGCGGTGTTCTGGGTCTTGATCAACTGGTAGAAGCTTGGATTTTCAGCCGACTCACGGTTCAAATCGTCGTCATTAAAGTATACGTGAATCTGGTTGCGACGCTGCTGCAACGTTCCATTCGGTAGCCGCTCGACAGGCTGCGGCACCACCGACAGGATTTGTGGGGCCAAGTCGAGTTCGAAGGTGACGTTGTAATCCCCTTCGCCATTGAGGAAGAGGTTCCCGGCGTCATCACGCACCGGATTGCGTCCCTCACCCGGTCGCCCGATGACGTTGATTCGGTAAACATCGTCCACCAGTGGTTCGGCAAAGCGGAAGATCGCCTCGTTCGGGAAGTCGCCGAGACCGACGAAGCCACCGGTGATGACGACGTCATTGGCACCTTCCAGCGTCACCGGGAGGATGTTGGCGCTACCCGTCAAGACTCGGTTCGGCTGCCCCGCCACCTGGCGGGCCCGAATGAGCTGGTTGGCGACCGGATTCGTGTTGACCGCGGTCACCAGCGCGGCGGCGGTCGTCTGGGCACCGGCGTGCGTGTTCAGCTCGATGTTCAGC
>JBJHCD010000094.1:0-11239 GCA_050485845.1 Pirellulaceae bacterium
GTGGAGTGCTGTCCATGGACCGGCCAGGAAGTAAGAGGGGGCGCGGCGTTCGCTCGACCGGGAGCGCCTCGGTTGGCCAGCGCCAATCGGCGGTGTTTCGGCTTCTTCACGCCCGCGAAACTCACCCCTTGGTAGCGGTTTGTCACCTTTTTGTAATCGACGCGCTTGCCCGCAAGTCGGCTGGATGAACGGGGCATGCCTTGAACTCCAGTGGCAGTGATTGAGGAAAACCGTCTGGCCAATAGAGCAAGCCGCCGAGTAACTTTCAATCTTGTCGATCTAACGGACGCCGTATTGATGCACTTCCCGGAATGGAGGCTGCTGGCACCCTGACATGCGATGGTGATTCGGATCGCCTCCGCCTCTTCCACTCAGTCGGGTTTGTTTCGATCCGGACCTGAACTCGGTTACATCCTATCTAATAGCTCGGTGGTGTCTGGCTTCCCAGCGTTCGGGGGGGGTAGTTCACTCGTGGAACCGTCTGGGTGGTCGCGATGTCGGCCGCTTTCGGACTGCACTTTAGGAAATCGCGTTCGACTGGAACGGTGATGGCTCCTCGGAGCCTGCGGGCAGCGGCGCCAAAAATCCTTTTTCCAGCATTTGACGCCATGATTCGACGTCGTCGGTCTGCGTGCGAAGGACGTCGGCTTGGATTGTCCCAACTGCGGTCGGTTCGGTCCACCAACTCCTCAGCAGGCACACCATCTCGTACTCGTACTCAGCATCGCGGTACTCGTACTCGATCGTTGCTTCCGAGCCATCCCTTCGAGTACGAGTACCGTTTCACTGAGTACGAGTACGAAGGGGCTGATCAATACACGACTAAAGTGCAGTTTCGGAGGGTGCCACGAGAAATAGCGGGATCGGTCGGACGTGTTCGGGATGATACTTTTCCCATGGGCGAGAGCCGGTTATGGTGGTAACCAAATGGGGAACCGCAGGGGCATCGTGTCGAGGAAACCACGGCATTTCGCTCACCTCCTCAAGAATGCTCCCGCCGATAACTTCCAAAGACTTCCAATAACTTCCAAAGCTTTCAATGACCGTCGCATGGCACGCCACCATGCACGGAGAAATGGGCCGACATGAACACCTCCTCGAAATCCCGGAATCCGACTACTGACTTGTGGCGATTGCGAAGTTGCTTGATGAAAAAAGGAATTCGCTGCGCGCTGCTGGCGATCTTGACCGGAGGCCTGCTGCTCGTCGCCGGAGAGTCCCGTTCGGAGGCGGCGGAAGAGACTGCGATCCTGATCGTCGTCGGTCCCAGTAATCATCCGCCCGGGACGCATGAAGAGGCTGCGGGGGCTCGACTGATGAAACATTGCCTCGAGACGGCGAGCCACCTACCGGCGCTCCGCGTCACGGTGGCTTATGATTGGCCGACGGACTCTGAGTTGCTCGACTCCGTCTCCAGCGTCGTTTTTATCGGTGACCAATTCCCCGGCGCTCGGCTGGCGAATTCCTCGCAGGTCATGCGAGATCTCGAGCGAATGATGGCGCGTGGCTGTGGGATGGTCTGCGTCCACTACGCCACGGGACTCACCAAACAAGACGTGACGCCCGAGGGAGATCACCCGCTGCTCGGCTGGATCGGGGGTTACTTTGCCACCGGATGCGACCATCACCGTTCGGTGGCACGCGTCATGGACGCCACGATCGAACCGGGCGAGGCAACTCATCCAGTGATGCGTGGTTGGAAACCCTTCTCGCTGCGGGACGAACCATATTACAACAACTACTTCGGACCAGAGGGCCCGGCGGACAACGTGGTCAGCTTGGCCACTTCCATGCTGCCTCCCGAGGATCCGAAACGGGAAGTGGTGGCCTGGGGAGTTCAGCGGGAGGACGGAGGACGGGGCGTCGGTGTCGTGATGCCGCACTTCTATCGCAGCTGGGAAGTGGACGACCTGCGGACGATGATCCTGAACGGCATTGTCTGGTCGGCCGGAGTGGAAGTTCCCGAGCAGGGTGTTCGCGGCACCCTCCCCTCGCTCGACTCATTCTCGCCGCAGTCCGTTGAGCCGCGTTAAGGCTGCGCGACGTTCCGCCTGTGTTGTGTTCGGCTTGCTTGGCGTTCGGTTGTAAGGCTCTTCTGCGACCCGATATGTAGTTGCGTCATGGCTCTCATCTGCGTCAGGCAATGAGATCCTTGGCCACGCGTCCCTTGACATCGGTCAGCCGCATATCGCGTCCGGCGTCGCGGTAGGTCAATCGTTCGTGATTCAGGCCGAGCAAATGCAGAATGGTGGCATGCCAGTCGTGACGGATCGTTAACGCCAACCAACCGACGCTGTGCGAAAACCAGAATCTTCCCATCGGCATTCCTCACATCCGAATTGGATCCGACATCGTGCTTCTCTTCTGCCGGCGTGTCCGCCGCGATTTTTCCTGACGAGTGCTTTGGAAACGGGCCGTTCTCAGATCGCGATTTTGCTCTTCGTTACTTTCCGCCACGGGATTGACTGACTTTCACCAGGGTCTCCTCGCCCGAGTTCTGCTGTTGCACCTCGATGGCGACATCCAGAAACTTGGGGATGACCTCGATTTGCGTGGTGGCATGTTGGGTGAGGTGACCCGTTCGAAACGTTCCTCCTCGCTTTCCGCCCCAGTCGCCTGAACAGGCGGCACTGATTGCCAGGGGAAGAAGCAATTGGTCGGCCAGATAGGGGCCCACCGGGACATCCATCTTCAGGTAGTTCTGGGCGGACCGAGCCACTTCGCGAGCCACCTCTTCCGCTCGAACACCCACTCGGCCGAATGCGATGAAGACCTCGGAAAGCTGTTCGAATTCGACTTCCACGATCACCACGTTTCCCGGCCCCGCTCCATCGCGAATCTCCACGTGACCGGTCTCCGCGGGCCAGTTCAGTTTGCGGCAGACGGCGTCCACCTCCCGCTCGCCAATGTGCCGGGGAAGTCGGGAAAGGAGTGCTCGGACCGTTCGGCGCCGGAGGGCTCCTCGTTCCACCAGATCGAAACCCCGCAGGGATTGTGAAGTTTCGACGGTTGCTCGAAATTCTCCCCCGCCCGCCGGATAGAATCCGGGGCGGTCGAGAGTGACGGAGACTTGGGGACCCATGCGATTGATCAAGGGGACGTACGCCCGGGCCAGGAAATCGAACGGGGGAGCCCAGGGATTGTGCGTCCCTCCCTCGAGATGAAGAGAGGAGTTTCCGGGGGCGATCAACAAGGCAGGGAGAATGGTTTGCAGCACCAGGGTGGCACTACCCGCCGTTCCGACTCGAAAACCATAGTCCCCTGGAAGCACGGTCCCCGGAGTGAACTCCAGGCGACTGGAACCAAGGTTTGCATCCGTGACGTGGGCCCGCGAAATCTCCGCGGCCGCGTGAACGGCGGTGAGGTGCTGCTGCTCGAGGCCGGGCTTCCGCCGCCCCGCTCGGATCTTTTCCAGCACACAAGGACGCCCCGTCAGGAGGGAGAGCGCGAGGGCCGTTCGCACAATCTGGCCCCCCCCTTCCCCCTGGGATCCGTCAATCCATACCGGGCTGCTGTTTGTGTTGGCGAGTTGATTTTCCATGTTTTCGCAGTGTGGCGTGGGCAATCGTGAATTACATGAGTCACTCGTCTCACGGTGGATATTCCAGCTCGACCCAACTTCCTGTCAACGAACCATTGATCCTCGAACGGCTCCGCTTTCACGCTCCCGCAAACTCCGAAAAACCTGTGGATTGGTCGCCTGAAAATGGTATCTTGCTCTGGATCGAGTCGGACGGAGTCGGGGATGTGACTTCTCCGGAGAGTTCAGGCCGATGATTTCCCGGGCGAAATCCTCGTCCATCTGCCCCCATCCGCCGCTCGATGGCTCTGCCAACATTCTAGCTGGAGACGTTCATGGAACCGCTGCTGGTGGATGGTCATGTCGGGAAGAAATTGCTTGTCTCGCGAGCCATTGCCGCGATCGGCGTGGTTATTGGCCTGGGGCTCGTGGCGGTCGATCAGCCTGTCATCGGTTGGATCGTCCTGGGTGGATCCTCGGCCGTGGTAATCATGCTTCAAGCCCAAATCATTCGACAACGCGTAAGGCGGCGTTGGGTTCAGGACACGGGATCGGGCTTTCATGTTCGGGACATGCGGGGCGAAAGGGACTACGACGACGAAGACGTGTTTGGAGTTGACCTGGAGGTCATTCCGGTTTTCTCGCAAGGGGTTCGGAAGGGCGTTCGGCGTATTTTTCGAGTGAAGGTGGAGGGAGAGCCGAGGCCCCTCTTGATGACGAACTTTTTCAAAGAGGGAATGCCCGACCCTCTGCAGGAACTGATCGCGAGGATTGTCGGCAAATATCGGGAGCAGGCCCGAGAGGCCATTTTGGCGGGTGCCGTGCTGCAGGGAAAGGAATGGTCGTTGTCCAAGACAACATTGACCATCAAATCGCGACCCGATGAATCGGCCGATCTTTCCGATCTGGTCTCGGTCGGTGTGTTCGACTCGAAAGTCTGCGTCTGGAAGAAGGGTTCGGACGAACCGATCCTCTCCGTGCCGGTTCGAGCGCCCAATAGCTTTCTACTGCAGTTGCTTCTCGAGAGAATGCTCGAGGAGCAGGAGTCCGAGCATGACGGGGCCTCCACGGAGGGATTGGGGCGAATTCTGTTCGAGCGAAAGGGGAAGCGGCCGTTCAATGGTTTACTGATCGCGGTGGGACTCCTCCTACTGGCGATGGGAGTCGGCGGCCTCCTTACCGGAATTCTCCAAGGCGACTCGGAACCATTGTGGGTCGGGGGGATCATGCTGCTGATGGGAGCGGCTTTCGGATTCGCCGGCGTCTCCATGTGGCGGGGGCGATTCCGCTGCCACGAACGGGGCGTTCACATCCGATCCTTGTTTTCCGAAACACAGCTTCGCTACGAAGACGTCCGCGAATTCACCTACACGGCCACTCGGCAGTACTACAACGGAGTTTACATCGGTACTTCCCTGGCGTTGAAATTGATTCCCGCGACCGTGGAAGCGGGAAAGCCGGTCAAGTACACTACCAGCGTGAAGAACGCGGATGATTCCCTGGACCAGCTTCGCGATCACATTTCCCACGTAATCGCCCTGAAGATGCTTCAGCAATTGGGAGAAGGTAACCGCGTGCAATGGACACCCAACCTGGCGCTTCTTCCTGAAGGAATCGAATATCGTCCGGGAGGACTTCTGCGGCGAAAGGAATCGCAATTGCTGCCTTATTCCGAACTTCATGGATTCGACATTCAGGAGGGAACGTTCCATTTGTGGAACCGCGCCCAAGGCAAGTCGATCATGCAGGAGTCGATCGGCGCGGCAAATTTCTTTCCCGGTTACTACGCCCTGGTCACTCTGCTGACTCACTCGGAGGTGGAACAGAACGTGCCGTAGAATGGTATGGCAGAAACGTGCGGCAGAAAAATACTGTGGAAAAAACTGTAGAGGGTCGTCGCGCGAGTCGATGCCGTCGGCCGCCCGAGTTTTCGTTCACTCACCGACTCACCTGCACTTTAGGCGAACGTGTATTGATCACCCCCCCCCATCGTACTCGTACTCAGTGAAACGGTACTCGTACTCGTACTCGAGGGGATCCGCTCGGAAGCTACGATAGAGTACGAGTACGAGTAGGAGTAGGAGTAGGAGTACGAGTAGGAGTAGGAGTACGAGATGGTGTGGGTCGCACAGACTGGACGAACACGATGGTGGAATTGGCGAGTTGGGTTGTGCCCGCGGAGGAGATGTTGGACCGAAGCGAAACGAGTCCGGTCCGCAAAAAACCGCTTCAAGTCTTCGAACCTGAAAAACCGATCTTTTCGGATGAGGAGCAGTTTCCATGCGCCTCGGCGGCCCTCGCTGGGACATGGCGGGGCGATTCGCGCGTGACGTTCATGAAGGTGGGGGAGGCTACGGATGTGGCGTTGGGTCTGGGGAATGGTGGCGATCTCGACGTGCCTCTCCGGCTGTGCTCGGAAACCGCCGCTCTACGCCGATTATGCCCTGACGGCTTCTCCGGTCGCGCGTCAGGACATGCCTGCTGAATTTCCCGCCACGATGCTTCTGTTGGAGGAACCCGAAATTCAGGGGGCTCATCCCCTCGAGTTCTACGTCGGCGTGGCCTTGGATCGGAATCCTGAACTTCAGGCCGCTCGGCGGTCGCTGGCCGCGCAGGCTCAAGTAGTCCCTCAGGTGACTGCCCTGGATGACCCGATGTTTTCGAGCACCATTTGGCCCGCTCCCAGACATTCTCCGCAAACGACAATGGGGCGGATGCCTTACGGGATGATGGTCTCCCAGCAGTTCCCTTGGTTTGGCAAACTGAGAATGCGGGGAGAGGTGGCCGAGGCCGAGGTCCAGATGGCCTTGGCTCGACTGGCGGAGACGGAGTTGGGGGTGATCGAGAATGTCCGCCTCGCCTATTACGAAGTGAACTACAATCAACAAGCTCGCGAAATCACGGAACAAAATCGTGCCTTGCTGACCGACCTGCTGGAGATTGCGGAAGCCCGGTATCGCACGGGAGAGGCGAGTCAGCAGGACGTTCTCCGAGCGCAGTTGGAGCTGGATCGAATCGACCAGCGGCTGATTGAAATCGACCAGGCGCTCCGTCAGTCGCAAGCCGATCTGGCCGGACTGCTTCAGACGACCCCCGACGCGGAACTGTTGGCGGCCGCGGAAATGGAAGAGCTATCGACGCCCGCCGAGATCGATCGGCTGTACGATATCGCGATTCAGTGCCGGCCCGAGCTTCAGGAGCGATTGGCATCCATCGCTCGCGAGCAGCGGAACGAGGAGCTGAAGCGATTGGATTACTATCCCGACATCACGCTCGGATTTGGTTGGGATGTGATGACGATGAATCGGGCCATGGATCCGATGGCGGATGGATTTGATACCTATGGCGTGACCGTTGGACTGAATGTGCCGATCTGGCGCGAGCGACTGCGGGCGGGCGTGGGGGAGGCGAGGCATCGCGTCGTGGAGAGTTCACGCCGTTTTGACGCCAGCCGCAACGACACGTTCCGGCAAATTCGTCGCTACACCGTACAAGCGCGAGCCCTGGACGAGCAGCGCGACCTTTTTCGAGATCGCATGGTTCCCCGAGCCGAACAGACGTTGAGCGTATCGATCGCCGATTATCGAGTCGGCCGGGTGAGCGTTTTGCAGTTGATCGATAACTGGTTGCAGTTGTTGACGTTTGAGTTGCAATTGGCACGGATCGAGGCGAGTCGCCTGCAGACTTTGGCCTCGTTGGAGCGAGCAGTCGGTTGCGCCTTGACGGACCTCACGGAATCGGGAACGACGGCTCACGAATTTCACGCGGAATCGGACGTGGAATCAGACGCGAGATTGGCAGAGGCACGCCATCGCTCGCTCACGCCCCCCCGCCATCCACCTCAGCCGTCAAACGCTCCAGCCGTCAAAGATCCCGCCGAGGTCGAGTGAAGCGATTTCGGGCTGCGGAAAAAGTTTCTGATTGCACTGTCGATCGCCGGCTCATCTGATCGACAAATTCCCAACGGATGAGACGTGGCGCGATGCCCGCTCACGCGGACCACGCAGTGCTCGGCGGTCCACGATCGGTAGCCGACGATACTTTCAATCTTTGGGAAAAGCTGGCATGAAGTACATTCTGTTGATGTATGCGGAGGAAGGAGCTTGGCCCCCCGATGAGCATCAAGCGGCCTTGCAGGAATCGATCGACATCTGCCATCAACTTCACGCGAAGGGCAAATACCTCGACGCCTCTCCACTGCTGCCACCCTCCACGGCAAGCTGCGTCCGCGTTCGCGAGGGGAAGTCCCTAGTCACCGATGGCCCCTACGCCGAGACGAAGGAGCAGTTAGGGGGGTACTTTCTGATTGAAGCAGCGAGCCATCAGGAAGCGATTTCCATCGCGTCGGGTATTCCAGGGGCGAGACGCGGTACAGCGGAGGTTCGGCCACTGATGGAAGTGGCGGGGCTGCCGGTCCATACCAGCGACTCTGACTCGTCCAGCCTCACCTCGACGGAAAAGACTCGTTCCCGTGTCAAGTCGCTGATCGGCTGGGTGCTGACTGGCCTGATTTCGGCTTTTCTCATTCTGGTGAGCGCGTCAGGTAAATTCATGGACTGGGAAGGCAAGGACGAGATGTTCTCGAAACTTGGCTTCACCACTTCCCTGATGGCCAAGATCGGGATTTTGGAGGTGGTGCTGGCTCTGTTGCTGGTCATCCCGCGGACGGGATTCCTCGCTGCCATCCTCCTGACGGCTTATTTGGGTGGGGCCACGGTGACACATGTCCGAGTCGGAGATCCGTTTTTCTTTCCGATTCTGTTGGGATTGGCGATGTGGATCGGCTACGGATTGCGGCGTCCCGAGGTCTTCCGATTACTCTAAGCCGCTTACTCTGATTCGATTACACTCATTTGCGCACAACGCCAATTATGTCAGTACGACGTTCAACCAAGTTGCAATTTCCACCCCCAGTTCGGGATTGACCTAAATTAGTGTCCTTGGGAGAATGATGGGGTAGTGGCCGTCGTTGGGTTCCCCCCCTTTTTACGCTGGGTCTTTTCTCCCTTGCTCTCTCCCACACACCATTGCCGAGCAGTTTTTGCCACGGTCATCATGATGACTTGGGTTGGGGCATGGCCTCTTGCAGGCCGGGGCATGGTGGAGAATTGTTGCCTTGGGGAGGGTATCTGTTGTCGTGCATGTGAAGAGGCCCAACCCCATTCGCCGACGACAGGTTGTTGTGCGGCGAAGGTTGCACAACCGGGCGGGGGGAAAACTAAACCCGCGGGTCGAGTGTCCGATTTGCCTTCCGGTCCGAGGCATGTTTGCCCATGTGCCTGGAACGGACCTCGAGTCCCCTCCCCTGCCGATCGGCCTCATGGGGAGCGCCAGGACGAAATTCGGACCGCCTCGCGACATGAGCTGACCGCGACGTGGTGGTATCCGCGTCCGGCGGTAACTCGAGCGGCGAATGATGTGCCGCTGATGGACGCTTTGACACCCAGTGGTCGTCAGGCGCTTCTCTGCCGCTGGTTGACCTGATTCTTTCGCCTCCAGCGCAATCTTCCGCGCGCTTCTCATCGAGTGTGCGGCGGTCAGGGAACTGTCACTTTTCGTACCTTGCCGCGGCCGGGTGACGTTCTTGTGGTCCCCTCCACTCGAAGTTGCCTTTCCCCTTGGGATCTCTTCCTGAGAGGGACATCCAACTCGGCGGGTTTTGCTCTTCGCGTCGGCGCTGCCGGGAAGCGGTGACTCGGCGCGTGGTTCGAGTTGTCCTTTATCGCGACGTGGCGGCTTTCGCCCGCGTCCCCGAAGTCAATACGACGGATTACCACGACGGATCAATACGACGATTTCAAGCGTCCCCTACTTGCTCCGCTTTCAGGAGTGAAACGATGAATGAATCACGAGCGAACATGGGTCCCGCGAACCCTGGGCACGAGTCTCTTCCGCCTCGAATATTGCCACCGGAAAAACCAGTACCGCCTCGGGATGTGGACCCAAGTCAGCAACGTTGGTGGCTGAAATTGGTGCTACAGCCCTTGCTGTTCTTGGCTTGCGGGGTGATCTTGATCGTGGGCCTCGGGGTCGCTCAGCGGCTGGGCTGGATTTCGTCGGGGGGGGGAGTTGCCCAGCATGGCGCCACGTCGTCGGGGGCGCAGAGTTTCATTTGTCCCATGATGTGCACGCCACCGCAAAGTGAACCGGGCCGTTGCCCGGTCTGTGCCATGGAACTGGTCCCCGCCTCGGCAAGCAACGGCATGGAGGGAGGCGATTCCCAGTCCGTGCGGATTGAGCCGGCGGCCCGTCGAGTCGCCAATATTCAGACGGTCAAGGTCCAGGCGAGACCCGTTGTTCGAACGGTCCGCGCGGTTGGAGATCTGCGCTACAACGAGAGTTCCCTGCGGACGATTTCGGCCTATGTCGATGGCCGGCTGGAGCGGCTCTATGCGGATTACACCGGGGTGGAAGTGCGCCGCGACGATCGCCTGGCGCTGGTCTATTCCCCTCGCCTCTATTCGGCTCAGGTGGAATACCTTCTGGCCGCCAAGGGACGAAATGATCAACGTTCCCAAGGCCCGCAGCGACTTGTGGATTCCAGCAACAGCTTCATCGAGAGCACTCGGCAGCGGCTGATCGAGCTTGGAATGACATCGGCCCAGATTGAGGAGCTGGAGCAGCGGGGGAAAGCGGACAGCCGACTGCACCTTTATGCTCCGATGAGCGGCACGGTGATTGAGAAGATGGCTGTTGAGGGGGAGTACGTACGAGAGGGGGATCCGATATACCGTCTAGCCGACCTCTCCACGCTCTGGCTAATCCTACGCCTGTTTCCCGAGGACGCGGCCGCAGTCCGGTATGGGCAAAAGGTCGAAGCAGAGGTGCAATCTTTCCCGGGACGCAAATTTCCGGGACGGGTCGCTTTTGTTGATCCGACCGTCGACGCCAAGACTCGGACCGTCGGTGTCCGCGTTGTGATCGCGAATGATGAGGGCCTTCTGAGAGCAGGGGATTTTGCCAAGGCCGAGATTCATGTTCCGCTCACGAGGCCGGGTGAATCGCGACAACTGATCCACGATCCGGACCTGGCCCACAAGTGGATCAGTCCACGTCACCCGCATGTGGTGGAGGATTCGCCAGGCAACTGCCGGGAATGTGGGGTTCCCCTGGTTCCGGCGGTCACGCTGGGGTTCACCGACATGCCGGAGAGCAACGAACCGTTGCTGGTGGTTCCCCGAGGTGCCGTGCTGAAGGCGGGAAGGCACAGCGTGGTGTATGTAGAGACGGAACCTGGCCGGTTCGAACTCCGGCAGGTCGTGCTGGGCCCCAGCCTCGGTGATGAGATTGTGCTCCTCGAGGGCGTGGAGGAAGGGGAGTTGGTGGCCACGCGAGGCAACTTCCTTATCGATTCCCAGATGCAATTGGCTGGGAATCCATCGCTGATCGATCCGACTCGAGCGATCCCGGCGCCCACCGAACCGCTAGATGACAAGGTATTGGAAGCATTGGCGGCACTCTCTCCCGAGGAAAAGGAGGCCGCCATTCGCCAAGAGATCTGTCCGGTAACCAAGATGGCCTTGGGATCCATGGGGACGCCGCCGCAAGTCGACGTCGAGGGGAAATCGGTGTTTATCTGCTGCAAGGGGTGTGAACGCCGTCTGCTGGATACTCCTGATCGCTATCTGATCAATCTGCTCGAGAACAATTCGGAAGAGAACGCTTCGGAAGAAAACACTTCGGACAAGGAGAGCGAGCCGCAGTGATGATTCACCGGAT
>JBJHCD010000095.1:0-11202 GCA_050485845.1 Pirellulaceae bacterium
TTGTCTAGTCATTTATCAGTTTTTATGTGAAATTTTTTCTTGCTTATTTCTTTCAGGCGAAACTATATCTGGACATCGCCGACTCGGGAGAGTCGGCGAACTCTCCGTTCGGGAGAACGGAGCCCCGTGGCTCGACTCTCCCCGAGTCGAGAGTGCAAGGACTCTCCCGAGTCCGTCCCATTTCCTTTCCCCAAAGGCTCATTCGGAATACGGGAATGGACGATGGCGTTATTTCGCCGACTCGGGGAGAGTCGGCGAACTCTCCGTTCGGGAGAACGGAGCCCCGCGGTTAGTCCGCTTGGCGAAGGGCGAGCAGCTGGTCTTGGACCGCCTCGGCCGCCTCTTCCAGGCGAGCCAAGGTCGCTTCGGCCTCGGCCAATCCAGATTCCAATTCCACCTTTTCAGCCGCTAGCTGGTCTCGCTTTGCCACGGCCTCGGCATGTTGTTGCCGAGCTGACTCGAACTGCTTGAGCGCCACTTGCAACTGCTCGCCCAGCTTCTTCTTCCGCGACTCGGCTTCTTCCCGTTGACCGATCGACTCCACGACCCGCTGCTCACGCTGGGAAAGCTCATCCTGCTTCGCCTTGAGCACTTGTTCCAAGCGTTGGGCGGCCGCCTGCAGTTCCTCGTCCACCGCCTCCTTGGCGGCGGCCAGGGCCTTCTCGACGGCCATGGCCAGCGTGGTGGTGGCACCTTTCAGCATTTCCGCCTGTTGTTCAGCCTCCTTGGCAGCCTCGGCTCGTTCGGCCAGGAGGGCCTCGGCCTGCTGAACGGCGGTCTTGGCATCGGACAATTCCTTCTCCGCTTGCTGCTCGGCATCGCCCAGGCGAACCTCCAAATCGGAGGCTTCCTTCAGGGAGGCCGTCAGCGTACCCAACTGCTCGGCAACCTCCAGGCGTCGCAACTCCATGGCGGCCGCCTGCTGCTCGGCTGCCTCACGCTCCTCCTCCAACTTCTTCACTTCAGAGACGAAGTCCAGCTCGGCCCGCCAACGGGTGACAGCCGCCTCGGCCAACTGCAGTTCTTCGCGAACTGGAGTGATCGCCTCGGTAGCCGCCGCCAATTGCTCCTGGGCCGCTTTCAACCTCGCCTGGGCCTCCTCGGCTTGCTTCGCCATCCGCGGCAACTGGTCTCCGGCCTCCTTCAGGGCCACTTCTACCTGCTCTTGCTGACCGCGGCCCGTCTCCAATTGTTTGTCCAGCGATTCCTGTTTCTTACGTCTGTCAGTGAGTTCCTCGGTTTGCCGAGTGTTCAGCTCCCGCAGGGCCTGCGTCATGGTGCTTAGTTCTTCACGACGCGCTGCCTTGTCGAGTGCACTCGCAGCCTGGGCCAGCAAGGCCGCCGCCTGCTCCAGCTTCGGATTGGAGGCCTCCAGTTCCTCGATTTGGAGCCGGACCACCTCCCGCTGCTCGTTCCAGCTCCCGATTTCCTTGACGATTCCTGCCAATTGGCTCTTTCGTTCCACTTGCTTGTTCATTGTCTGCTCGAGCGCGGCAGTGCTCTCTTCGGCCGAGGCTTTCGCTGCCTCCTCGGCTTTCCGAGCGGTGGTCAAGGCAACTTCCAGGGGGCCAATCCGCTCTTGAACCTCCGCAAGGTGAACCTCCGCGGTTTCCAGGCGAGTTGCCAGTGAGGGGGGATTCGCCTGCAGTTCACCGACGGGAGCCTCCTCTCCCACTTGGAAGAGGCGAATCGCCCCGGTCCAATCGGCCACCGCCACCCGTTCCGTTTCGTCGCAAAAGGTGACCTGCAGAGTAATGTCGGAGAAACCACCGAACTGCTGCTGTTGATTCCAATCGGTTCCCCACAGCTTGGAAACTCGATCGCGCCCGCTGGTTACCAGTCGGCCGTCTCGAGTGAATTCAAGCGACGTGACGCCTCCTCCATGGGCATTCCAGTTCTTAACTTGGTTTCCGTTTTCCAACCCCCATACGCGGACCGAACCATCTTCGCTGGCCGAGGCCAACAGGTTCGAGTCTGAACGCCAGGAGAGACTGGTGACCGCGTCGGTGTGCCCCTTCAGCGTCAAGTACTCGCGCCCCGTGTATCCTTCCCAGACGTGCAGGTTTCCAGCCCGGTCGCCGCTGGCCAGTAAGACCCCGTCCGGACTGAACTCGAGCGAGTAAATCCAATCGGTATGTTTACGGAGTTCATACTGCAGACTTCCGTCATCCGTGGCATAGACCCGAACAACTTTTTGAGGGCCGCCGAGGGCAATCAGCGTCTGGTCGGCATTGATGTCGGCCGCGAGGACCGCGTCCAGTTCGTCCCCGACTTCAAACACTCGCTCCCCCGTCGCCACGTTCCACACGACGACTCGTCCACTCGCCCCGGGATGCCCCCCTCCCGCCAACAGCAATGCTCCATTCCGACTGAAGCGGAGACTGTACGGGATCCCTTCTGGAAACGGAAGAATGCCGAGTAATTCATGGGACTCGGTGTGATAGAGCAGCACTTGGCGTTGTCCGGAAACCGCCGTCACGGGAGCCCAGGGACTGGTGGCCATGGCCGTGATGGCGCCGGGAACCGGTGACGAAACGAGCGGATCTTTCTCCAATCGGCCTGGAAGCGGAGTTTTCGCGGGACGTTCCGTGGGAGACTCGGTCAACTCCAGACTCATCCGAGGCTTCTTCTGGGCCAGCGGTTTGCTTCCGGCATTTTCCAAGGCACCCTGTTCGATCCAGCGCCCGATCAAGTCCAGGGACTCATCCGGCAACCGGTCGGATTCCGGTGGCATGTAGGGCTGGGAATCGTGAGTCACCAACAGGTACAAGTAGCTGCCGTCGGGGCTACCTGGGTCGACCGCATCTCCCGACGAGCCCCCTTCCATCATCGCGGTATAGCTGGTCAGGTCCAACCCGCTGCTCTTCTTGTCCGGGTTGTGGCAGGAGGCACATTTTTGGCGAAAGATGGGCTGGATATGGTCGTCAAAGTTGATCTTCTCGGTGGAATCGCTTCCCCACGTTCCCGCCACCGGAAGCAGCCAGCCACCGAGCAGGAGACTTCCGACGAGGCCGCCACGAACCAACAAGTGCCACTGCATATTCTCTCTCCCCTAAACCGGGACTTAGTGATTGAAGATGAATTCGCGTGAGTTCAACAACGCCCAGAAGATATCTTCCAGTCCCTGCTCCATCCTCGGCTGCTCGGCCAGAATCTCGGCCAATTCTTGCTGTTCTTTCTCGGTGGGACGCCGACTGAGGCAGCGAATATAGAATTCCTCGATGATCTCGTCGGCTGATGCCCCATCGTCCAGCATCTGCCGAATCAATCCACCTTGCTGAATCTTTTGATTGACCGTGTCACCGTTCAGCAGGTGCAGAGCTTGCGACAGATTGGGGGACATGACCACTTCACACGAGCAGACCGTCTCGCGACTCGCTCGGCCGAATGTGGTGAGGAAGTAGTTGGAAGTCTGCCCGTCGGCGATTTGCACCGCGCGGGCACCGAGCGGCAGGCCGCGGAACTTGTTCTGAGTACTAGTGGCCTGAGTGATCGCGTCCAGCATCACTTCCGCTCGAAGACGCCGCAAACCGGCATGGGAGAAATTGCGGTCGTCGGTTTCATTGGTCTCGTTGGTTTTCGTGCTGAGCTGATACGTGCGAGAGTTGCAGATGTCCCGGACCATCTGCTTGAAGTCGTACCGGTATTCTCGGAACTTCCGCGCCAGTTCATCCAATAACTCGGGATTTACCGCCGGATTGCTGATCCGGACGTCATCCACTTCGTCAATGATTCCCCGTCCGAAAAAGTGTTCCCAGACGATATTGGCCAGGTTGGCCGAGAAGTAGGGGTTGTCGTCCGAGGCGAGCCAATTGGCCAGAACTTCTCGACGATCCTTCCCTTTCACGTCGGGAACGTCTCCACCGAGGAATTTGGGAGCCATTACCTGATTGGTGACTGGATGGCGAACTTCTCCCGAACCCCGATTGAAAATGATCTGTTCGCGAGGATCTTCCCCTTGTTTCCGGCCGATCTGCGAGAAGAACGCCGCAAAGCTGTAATAATCGTCCATCGTCCAGCGATCGAAGGGATGATTGTGGCACTGAGCACACTGAATCCGCATCCCCATGAAAACCTGCGCCACGTTCTCGGAAACCTTCAGAGTGTCTCGTTCGATTTGATAGTAATTCGTCGCCGCGTTGGCAAACGTTCCTCCACTGGCACTCAGTAGATTCTGAACCATCTGGTCCATCGGGACATTGTCGGCAATTTGCTGCTGGAGCCAATTGAAGTACAGCAGCGTCGACTTGTAGCTAACCTGCTGCGTCGTTCGCATCTGCAGCAACTCGGCCCACTTCATGACCCAGATCTCGACGAATTCACGCCGCTCGAGCAACTCATCCACCAGCTTGGCCCGCTTGTCGGGATCATCGCTGGCGATGAAGTCATGGTACTCTTCCGAAGTCGGGAGCATCCCCACAATGTCCAAGGTGACTCGGCGGAGAAACTCTTCGTCCGAGCAGAGTTCGGAGGGCTGAATCCGTAGATTCTTCAACTTGGCATGAACCAGCTCGTCAATGTAGTTGTTCTCGGGAACCTCCTGCCAGGTAAACTCCAGTCCCTGAGGCAGAACGATGTAATGGGCTCCGACCGTATGTGTTTCGAACCGAGCTGTGATAAACGCTTCACCCCGGTTGTCGGCGGTGACGAGTCCCTCTTGGGAGACGACGGCCGAATTGTCATTGTTGGAGAGAAAATAGGCCAGCGAAGTGACATCTCGGTCAGTTCCGTCGGAATAACGAGCCCGCACGGTCAACTGTTGCGTGGCTCCCTCGCCATCCAAGACGGCTCGAGGGGGATAAATCTCGAGTTCGACGACCTCGGGAACTTCGGATGGTTCGGGATCATTGGGTGCACCCGCTTTCAGCCAGCGTAGCAAGGTGCCACAAAGCTCGCTGTCCATGGAGAATCGTTTGCCACCCGTGTGCGGCACTTCCCCCACGGCCTTTTCGATCAGCAGACTTTCCTCGGGAATGGCCAGATTCAATCGCCTTCCACTGATTTCCCGAGTCAGGCGAAAGTAATCCCCCTCGGGGTCAAAGCCAAACAGGGAGAGCCGAAAGCCATCTTTTCCCCGGGCGGCCCCGTGGCAACCTCCCGTGTTACACCCCGACTTCATCAAGACGGGCATTACATCCTGACGAAAGCTGAGAGGTGGATCCTCTTCCGCTTGCTGAACCTCGATCGGAAGTTGCCGAGATTGGCCGCCGAAATGAATATGCAATTCCGTCGAGCCATCCTGGAGAGGATAGAGCGTTTGACCATCGAGCCGCGCGAGGGATTCATCCTGGATGGATAGGTCGGCTTCATGAGTGACATCTCGAGTCAGCCCATTGGCGAACTCGGCTTGAATCACCATCGATTGCCGATCTCTCGCCGTGGTGAGATTCACCTCGGTCGGATAAACGTGCAGCCGAGTGAGTTCGGATGGCTCGTCGGCTAGACTTACCGTCGCCAGGTTGTTCCATGTCAGGTTGCCCGCGGCGAGTGGCACGAGCAGTAGGAACAACTGGGCGGAACGAGAAACTCGGCGCCGGATTCCCAATGACCGAAGATGGAGTGGCATGATGATCATTCCCTTTTGCAGCGAGGTTCGGCCAAGTCATCGCTGGCCAGCCGACCTTGGATCGATTCGGATTCGGTGAAACCGGGGGGGGGGTGGATGAACGAAACGGATTTTGGAAACTCGGATTCGTGACAACGAAAGAGACTACTCGGGGGGACCCGACGACTCTTCTTCTCCAGCTTCTCCGGACGTTTTGCGCTGAGCGGCCGCTTGCCTCAGTTTTTCGAGCCGAGAAAGTGGTTTGGCTTGCGGCGTCTCCGGGGCCGCCTCGGCGGGCTGCTCCTCGGAGGTGGCAGCCGGTTCGGGAGTGGTGGGGGCCGGTAGCGGTTTGTCAATTTGCAGCTCGGTCGTGCCGGCAGTCAGCGTGATGGGCTCACCGTTTTGCTCAATCACCACTTGGCAGAGGATATTCTTGTGCTGTCCTTCCGGGCTATCTTCCGCCGTCACAATCTGAAAGGTCAGCTCCTCGGTCTCCGCCGTCAACTCCAACGGTTCGGTGGAAGTCTTTGCCGGAAGTCCCAGCAAGGTTGCGGTTGCCGTCCCTTCAAATGGAGTTGCGATACTGATCTCGGCGTGTACCGCCGCGGTCTGTCCCTGCTCGCATGCCGCTCGCGCCAGCTCCATTGTCAGTGGAGCATCGGCGATCTCCAGTTCCGCCATTTGGGAGGAACTCCATGCCGCGCCTCCGACGTCGGCCGAGCCGAGAGCGAAGACGGGCCAAGTTCCCATTGCCGCGTTACCGGCCGCATTCAGCGGGTAGAGTACTTCCGTGGCACCTTCCGGAATCGTCACCGAAGCCCCGGCTCCAACGCCGGGCGAGCGGAAGGGGAATTGGACTTCAATCGGCGCGGTGAATTCCTCGTCTCGATGGGCAACCACCTTCAGTTGCATGGAACCGTTACGGACCAACGGCACCTGCGGCTGAACGATCTCGATGGAGTAAGGCAAGCGATCCACGACCGCCACTGCCAGACGATTTACGTCAGTCGTCCAGTAGAGCGACTGGCCGGGAGGACCGACAATCATGTCCGCCCGATTCGTGAAGCCACCGCGAATTCCAGTCGATTCGTCGGCATGTCGCCCCATGAAGTTAATGAGGCGGCCACCCAAGGGAGCATCCTCGGCTGCCTCCCACACCACCGGCATCTGCGTCATGTTGGCCGGCATCGGTTGCGCGACCATCGTCATGCCCTCGGGCAATTCCTCCTCCTCCAGAATCAGCTCGCCACTGAAGTTTTCTCGAGCGGCATTGACTAGCATGCCGAAGCGACCACCCCGGGGGACGTAGACGGTCTGCCGGTACTGAGAGTACTGGGCCACTCGGGGAATCGAGAGGCTGAGGGAAGGCTGAATCGGCTGAAACTCCACTCGATAGACAAAGTCGGGACCACCTCGGGACAAATGATCCGTGATCCGCAGCAGGTACTCACCATCCTCGGGGACCTCGAAGCGAAGGTAACTGTCCGGCCCACGAGAATCGTCGTTCCCGGCAATCCCTCGGCCATTGCCATGATAGAGATTCATCACCGGGTCCAGCGGGGAACGGAGCCTTCGGGCATAGCATTCCACTTCGAAAACCTGGCCCTTTTCCGCCGTGAAGCGGAAGAAATCGACATCGCCCTCCTCGCTGATGATCCCATTGAAGGCCAAGGGGAGTTCGACGGGCGTGGCCGTGGCGAAACTGTCGTTCGGTTCCACCTCAAAAGCATTGCCATGCTCGAATAGCCGAAAGGGGGTCCCCGTCGGAGCCACGCCGAGTTCATCCTCGACGTGCAATGTCACCGTGTCGGGGCCATCTCCCGGAAGTTCTCGAGTCTGTTGGATCGGGCCGGTCGGATCACCCAAGAACGTGACCTCGGTCGGCTCGCCCCGCTTTCCTCCCGCCGGATAGACTGCCGTTGCCACGGGGAAATTCCCGACATGCAACCGGTAATGCGAATTGGCATTGCCGCCGTAAGAGGAGTCTCTGAGTTCGATGATGTAGTCACCATCCTCCGGGGCCACGATCGACAGGACCGAATCCTGGTAGGTCAGCGGAGTATCATCGGCAGAGGCTAGTTCGAATCGGCGCTCGTCCAGGATGGCCAGGTAGGGGTCGAACAGGGTCGTCCCGAGTCGCATCCCCTCGACCTCCACCGAAATCCGCTCACCCTTTTTCGCGGTGACTCGGAAAAAGTCGACGTCCTCGTTTTCGATGACACCCTCCACGGTGACGTTCATCTCAATCGGCTGCGGCTCGGAAAAAAGACTGTTCGGTTCCTCTTCGGAAATGGCCGGATAGGGACCGACAAAGAACGTGCGAAACTCCGAAATGCCGCTGGCCGCTCGAACCTGCGCCACATGCTCACCCAAGCGGCAGTCGGGGGCAACTCGGACCAAAACCTTAACGGCATTGTCGGACGCTTCCACCTGGAGAACTTCGAAGCCCTCCTCGTAGAAGAAAATTTCCTCCGCGTCCCCCAGCCGAGCCCCTTGGAAGGTCAGTTCCCGTTCCTCGCCCCGCTGGCAACCCCGAGGCAAGATGATGTTCAGTTGTGGAGACGCGGCCTCCACCACCGACTCGGTCAGAATGGTCAGACCAACTGTCGTAAGCAGCAAGGCGGGGGACAGGATCGAGATCATCCTGTTTCGTGGACGGAAAGACGTCACGTTCTTCTCCTCGAAGTTCGCGAGAAAACTCCCCAACGGCAACTCGGCGATGAAAGGAATGCCGCGGGGGAGGTGCGGGGCCCGATCATGAATTCAAGCGTCCAAGCGAAGAACCTATCCGCGATTAAACCAGCAGCTCCTCGCGGACGTGCCCGCCATCCACGATTTCAATGGGACGGTCACCCGGCGCGAGCAGTTCCTTTCGAGCGTCGATCCCCAGGCATTTGTACATCGTGGTGGCCCAGTCCTCGACGGTCAGCGGATCCGACTCCGGCTCGGTCGCCGTCGCATCCGACTTGCCGAAGGTGATTCCCGGCTTAATCCCTCCTCCGGCCATGACAATGCTGAAGACCTTCGGCCAGTGGTCGCGACCCGCGGTCCCATTGACTTTCGGAGTTCGCCCGAACTCGGTGCCGACACAGACCAACGTCGATTCCAATAGTCCGCGACGATCCAGGTCTCGAATGAGCGTGGCAAAACCTTGATCCAGTGCGGGCACGGACCGGTTCATGCCACGCTGGATATTGGCGTGCATGTCCCAGCCGCCATAGGTCAACGTCACGAACCGGACTCCGGCTTCCACCAGGCGTCGAGCCAGCAACATCCGAGCCCCCGCCTGATTCCGACCATACTCGTCGCGAACCGCATCCGCTTCCTGATTGATGTCAAACGCCGCCCGAGCCTTCTCGGAGCTGAGCAAGCTGTAGGCTCGATCATAGAACGAGTCCATGGCGGTCAAGGCATCTCCCTTCTCCTGGGACTGGAAATGGTCATTGACCGTGTCCAGCAATCGGCGTCGGTTGGAGAATCGTGCCTCATCCACTCCCCGAGGTAGCGTCAGATCGCGGACGGAAAAACGGCGTCCCGCCGGATCCGACCCCAGGCTGAATCCCGCGTAGGAAGAACTCAAATATCCAGTCCCCGCGTAAACATTGGGCTGGTTGGGAATGCAGACATACGGTGGAAGGTTGTTTCGCGGCCCAAACTCGTGAGCCACCACGCTCCCCATGCTGGGGTACTGCAAGGCGGGACTGGGACGATACCCCGTGAACATGTTATGCGTACCCCGCTCGTGAGCGGCCTCGCCATGCGTCAGGGTCCGGCAGACGGCTATCTTGTCAGCGACTTGAGCCGTGTTTTTCCATAATTCGTTGAACTGAGTCCCCTCGACATTCGTGTTGATCACGCCGTAAGGTCCCCGATACTCGATCGGAGCATACGGCTTGGGGTCAAAGGACTCTTGATGAGCAATCCCGCCCGGCAGGAAGATATAGATAATCGACTTAGCCGGTGCGGACGGAACTTCCTTGTCTCCCGTGGCGGCATGAGCTTGATGACGGAAGTAATCGCCGAGGGTCAAACCGAGTCCCCCAACAACGCCGACCTGTAAGAAATCGCGACGATGTAGTCCGCTGAGCATTGTCTATTCTCCCTAAGTCATCTGAGGAATCAGCTTGAGTAGGTTCCATGGGAAAGGCTGCCGAAGGACCCTCGAGGAACTCCGACGAAAGCAAGCGGGCCCGTCAGGGCGAGGCCCAACACCGGCAAACCCGAATTGCCGAGGGACAGGGGCGGCATGGGACGAAGTTAGTCCCAAAGTCCAGTGGGGTGAGGACGGTGGTAGGAAGCTGGTTGAACGATCCCCGTCCAGGACTCGCTCAACGTGGTCGAACTTTCCGACTACGTGGGTTATAGAGGCTGATGGTAGGGAAAGTGATGTTCCATGTCAAAAAACTTGGCTTGGCAAGTCACAAACTTCCTGCCATGGACATCCGTCTGCTCGGCTCTTTCCGCTGGGATGGAAATTGTCTGAACGGGGCTTGCCCGGGACATGCCTCTGCCACTCGAGGAAACCCCTTGTCGCCTGAGAATGATCGGCAGCGAGAAAAGTACTCGGGAATCCGGCCAAGAAAACAAAAAAGACTCCGCCTGGCTCCCTTTCTTGCTCGCCACCTCCCAGCCTCCCCGCTACTCGGCTCGCTGAATTCGCATGAGCCAATAGCAATGGGAATCGGGGGAAAATGAAAGCATTCAGGAAACGACGGAGTCTCTTCGCTATTCGCGGTCTGTTCGACGAAATCAGACCTTGTTTTTCGTCGTGGTCTTGCGTCGTGGTCTTGCGTCGTGGTCTTGCGTCGTGGTCTTGCGTCGTGGTCTTGGGACTTGGGTCTTGCGTCGTGGGCCTCAGCTCACGGGAACCACGACCTCGTGTCGCTCGTGCGGCTCAAGCTCCTCGCGTAACACCAAGACGTCCGCCGGGGCCTCAATCCCCAAACGGACCTTGTCTCCAGCAACTCGGACCACCGTCACCACGATGGAATCCCCCAGCCGAATTCGTTCGGTCTCTTTGCGCGATAGGACGAGCATTGGCTAACCTCCATGTAATGTTGAGCACTCTATTTTCGAACACCTGGCCAACTGGACCGCGCCGCCACATGGTTTCTGGGTCACTCGGCATTTGGACCACTGTTTCGCGCCGGCCACTGTTTCGCGCGGGTCACTGTTTCGCGCGGGTCGTGTTCCGTCTGCATCCATGCGGCGACTGGGGCCACGGGGCCTGTTCCAGCCTTTTTCAACTCGCGGTCTGGCAGCGCGAGCGAAGCAGGGCTGGAGTGATTATGTACAGTTGTACAAATAGTCACTGATGATGTCAACTGATTATCTCTGGGCTCGGATAATCTCTGGGCTCATCGGCTCACGGGCGAGCCCGAGCGTCGCCTCATGCCACGCTCGCGGTCAACGGGACGGCTTGATGCAATTGAACTCGCATCTGTCGCTCGCCACTGGACCCATAAAAAAGCACCGTATTCCGTTCAGTCTCCCAAATGGCCGTCAGTTTGACACTTCGAGGGCCGTGAAGACAGAAATAGATTCCGCAGGGACGACCACCCCGAAGCAAGATTCGCTCCGTGATGTCAAACGCCCCCACCTTCAGTTCATTCTGTTCACAGATCCCCCGATGCACAAATTCTCGTAAACTCCCTAAG
>JBJHCD010000096.1:0-11161 GCA_050485845.1 Pirellulaceae bacterium
ATTCTTGACGCCGCCTCGCGCCGCATGATATTCGACGGGGTCTGGGACTGGCCCACTGAACCGCCCCGATCCGAGTAACGCGGGCGGAAATACATTGTGGGTGTCGTGATAGTTGTGAAGGGCCAAGCCAATCTGCTTCAGATTGTTACTGCAGCTCATCCGCCGAGCGGCCTCTCGAGCTGCCTGGACAGCGGGAAGCAGCAGAGAAACGAGAACTCCGATGATGGCAATGACCACCAATAGTTCCACTAATGTGAACCCGGTGCGGTGTCTTCGAAATGACATTGCAGCGTACCTCCAAGAGAACAAATGAAATGACTGAGTGGACTATCAGCGGCAAGTGGTTGCCCAAGGATGGAAAACCAAATGGAATTCTTTTCATGAATGAGACTCGACTTGCAACCGACTTCCGTAGTCTGAGCACAATGGCGCCCGGCAAGCAAGGAAAAAGAAACTTCCCGGGGGGTGAGCGATCGCCAACCTTTGAGTTAAGTCGTCCGCGGTTCGACAACGAGTAACGAGTCCGAGCGGGATTGAATGAAGCGAGAGAATCCGCTCACATAATGTGGAAACTCACAGAGCATCGCGTGGCGGTAGGTTTGTAGATTCCGACGCAACTCGACATACAGTTAACCGGGTCTGTAGCGTCAAGTTCCGGCTCCAGCGCGGAATTCACCATTCGTGGCCGTCCAAGACGTGGCATAACATGGCAGGACAATATTCGAAGGATGAATGATGGTCGCACCCACCTGTAATTCAAGTACTGGGGTGACGGGTCTGAATCATGGTAAAATCAATTAGCGAATCATGTGTCAGGTGTTGCTTCCAGGCAATGTCCCAGGTTACAAGGCATTGCGGACCACCGAAGCGCGATATCACGCGTCACTCCATCCATGTCGACATTCCACCGAGGCTGAAGCTAACGTCAGAGAAAGGGGAAGTTCCATGTTCGGACCGCCGAGTTGCACGATAGCTTATCGAGGGAGCCTCTCGCTGGTGCTGGGACTGCTGACCGCGTCCCTCGCATTCTCACAACAGCCACAAGTCACCTTGTTCGAAGCGGCCAGTCGGCAGGCGCGAGAAGTCTCGAGTCGCTCGTTGGCGCAGCCCCTCTCGCCCGAGCAATGGGAAAGTTTACTCGCTGAACGTCGCCGCCAGTGGCTCCAGATGCTGGGACTCGATCCGCTTCCCGAGCGGACACCGCTGGAGGCGACCGTCACCGGGCAACTCGATCGAGGCGACTATGTGGTCGAGAAAGTCCATTTTCAGAGCATTCCCGGTGCCTACGTCGTCGGCAATCTGTATCGACCGGCTGATATCGTCGAACCCTTGCCCGCCGTCCTTTACCTGTGCGGACATACACTGGGTAAGGTCAGTGCCACTTACCAATCGCATCCCCGCTGGTTCGCTCAGCATGGCTATGTGGCCCTCGTGCTGGACCCGATTCAGCTGGGCGAATCGCAAGGAATCCACCACGGCACGTACCGGTACGACCGCTGGGACTGGCCGAGCCGAGGATACTCCCCGATTGCGACCGAGGTTTGGAACGGGATCCGAGCACTCGACTATTTGGCATCGCGCGACGATGTCGACGCCGAGCGGATGGGGGTGACGGGGCTGAGTGGCGGAGGAGTGGTCTCGTGGTGCCTGGGAGCCGCGGATGACCGAGTCAAGGTGGTCGTTCCCGTCTGCCAAACGGGAAGTATCGAACATGCCGTGGTGGACCGAGCCACCGATGGCCATTGCGATTGTGCCTTCTGGATCAATTACTATCGCTGGTGTTGGCCCGACCTGGGAGCCTTGATCGCTCCCCGTGCCCTGCTGATTGCCTCTGGAAGCGAGGATTCCCTCTGGCGCCCCTATGCGTATCGCGACGTGGCTCACCGCATTCGCCATCAGTACGCCGCCTTGGGAGTGGCCGATCAGTTTGATCTGGTCGAGGATCTCTCGCCACATGGCTATACGCCCAAGCTGCGGAAAGCGATTTTCGAGTGGTTCAATCGTCATTTGCGCGACGATACCACCCCGGTCGAAGACGATGTGACCGACTTTGTCGAGCCGGTCGAAAACTTGTTGGTCTTCGGCGGTTCGCTCCCCGAATTGGACTTGATGGGAAAGATCGAGACGTTGCTGATGCCTCGTCCCTCACTTCCCGATCTACCGGCAGATGAGAATACATGGCAAGACTATCAGCAACAACAACTTCGGCGATTGCGCGAGCTGACGTTTCGCAACGTGCCGATCGATTTCACCCCGCAGCCCGAGGAGATTCGGTCCGATGGCGGGCCGCGAGGTGCGCGGCTCGACAGCTACCACTTCACCAGCAGTGACGGCGTCTCGGTCCGAATTCAGACATCGCGACCAACTAGCGCTGATGGAAAGCTTCCATTCCTGGCTTTTCCTGTTCAGCCTGATGCGCGCAGTAGCTTTGGAGGGGGAGGAGCCTCGCGACCTGGAGGCCGACCCGATCTGGCGCGTGCCGCCGTGGAGGTGCGTAACTCGGGGGCGACTTCGGTCGGCCCCGGCTACCTCTGGACCGCTCGCCGCATGTATCCGCTTCTGGGCCAGACGCTTCCCGAACGGCAAGTTCATGATTTGCTGGCCGCCGCGGCGCTGCTGCGGAATCAACCGGAGGTCGAGGCCGTGAGTCTTTACGGACGTGGCTATACGGCTCCCGTGGCGATCTACGCCGGCTTGCTCGACCCGCAAGTGCGCGAGTTGATTCTGGCCGATCTGCCGGCCTCTCATGAAGAGGGGGAGACGCCCGAATTCCTGGGGATTCTCCAAGTGGGCGACTTACCGCATAACTTGTCCCTGTTCTACCCTCGTCCCATTACGTTCGTCGGTGAAATTCCGCCGGCTTATCAGTGGGTGCGCGATGTCTATCAGCGGCTCGGTGCCGGGGAAAAGATTCGCGTCCAGCGCTGAGATCGGCCCTCGATCCTTTCGTACGTTGGTGGCTTGTCGACCGTTCAGCCCAGTTTGTGGTGGCAGGTTTCCTGGAGGTTGGTGACCTCAGTGGTGAACCGCGAATGAACGCGGATAAAAACTGATGGGAAACATTGGCCGGCCATGTTGCTAGGAAGAACTACCAACTGGTCGCCGGTGGGTGGTTGGCAATGCGCGCCGTGGTTGCGACCGTCGGTTAATGTGGTCTCATTAGCGTCCCTGAGTGTTCATCAGCGGTGCCGTTGCCGAGTTCATTTCCCCGCCGCCAGGGTTTTTTCAGGGGAGAGGAGGAGAGGAGGAGAAGGGGGCCGAGCAATGCTACTCGGATAGTTCCGACACGCCTCGGTCGTGCCGGTGCTCCGGCAGATCGGGCTCGATATGAATCAGCACGTTGAGGACTTCGGGGTGAGCGGCCTGGATGGCGTATTTGACCTTGGCGGCAATCTGATGGGCTTCCCGCACGCTCAGATGAGCCGGAACCAGCAGGTGGAGATCGACTTCCAGCATGTCCCCCACGCGCCGCACGCGAAAGTCGTGATAGCCCGTGGCGCCGGAGACGAAGAGGACATGTTCGCGGAGGTCATTCACCACCGACTCGCCCGGCGCGGAATCCATCAGATCCTGCACGGCTTGCCGAATCAGTTTGAGACCGCTGGAGGCGAGATATCCGGCCATGGCGATTCCGATCATGGCATCCAGGAACGCCCACTGGGAGCCTCCCAACATCGTGGCGGCAATTCCAGCGGCCGTGATGACCGACGTGATGCTATCGGTGCGATGATGCCAGGCATTGGCCAGCAGCATGGATGAGTGGGAGTCGCGACCGACGCGCTGAGTCCAGTGAAAAAGGACTTCCTTGGTGGCCAGCGAGATCAAGGCCGTGACCAGTGTGGGCCAATGTGGCACGACCGTTTTTCCCGAGAGCAAGGCGGCCGTGCTGTCCCCCAGGATCGCCACGCAGAAGACCAGAATACTGGTTCCAATCAGCAGCGTTACCAGATTGACCGCCTTGTGGTGTCCATAGTGATGGTTGTCGTCCGGTGGGATGGAGGAGAGCCAGATTCCCAGCAGCACGGCAATATCGGAGGCGAGGTCGGTCAGACTATGCACGCCATCGGCCACGAGTGCTCGGGAACCTCCCCAGAACCCGACCAGGGATTTCAGCAGTCCCAAGGCAATATTGGCGCCGACACTGATCCAGGTCACACGTCGAGCGGCATCGTAGTTCCAGTCGGTACGGTCTTGGCAAGGAGACGAGGGCATGAGAACTCACGGAGCATGGACGGGCAGAAAAGCCATGGACGTTTGAAGCGAGTAGTGGCAGACACATCCCGCGCTCGCTTCGGGAATCAGCACGAGCCCCAGGGCGGGGATCGCGTTGATCCAGCATCCGGTGCGGCTGGGGGCCAACCGAACAAAGCGATCTTCGTCGAGTGCTTGGCTCCCCAGGTGAAGGCGGACGGGATTGTTGGCGCGGAAGAAAAGGCAATCTCCCGCTCCTGTCATCGTCCCACAGCTATGCCCCGGCCTTTGAAAGGACCACTCCGACGGTTCACCATGCGGGCCCATGGGTTCGCCCGTCTCCAGATCGAACAGGTAGGGCTCGCTGACGATGGTTGATTCCATGATCACGGGGTGTTGAACCTGTTCGCCATGATGCAAGTCCCCCTGTCTTCCGAAATGTTCGCGATGCCAGAGGCGACTCCCCGTCTCCGTGTCGCGGGCTTCCAGAAAATAGGCCGCTTGGCCCCTGGAGGCGTCGCGCGACCCGGAGAGGATCAGTCGTTGGTCGGCGGCGGCCAAGTAGATGATGTTGTTCATCGGCGTCAGGTCCAGTTCCACTTCCCAGCGGACGGTGCCATCGTCCAAGCGAAGTGAGACGAGATAGGCAGGATGCTCGTGGATGTTCGACAACACCACTCGGCCAGCCCGGGGACGCGCCTCCTCGGGCAAGCGGCTTTCCACAAAATAGAGATGACCGTCGGATACGGTAATCGTGGTATTGATGATGGTCGACTTTCGGTCCCAGGTCCAGCGCGGCTCACCGCTTTCCCGATCCAGGGCGAACAGCGTCTCGCTGGTGACAAGTCCCTGCTGGCTGCGGTAATCCAAGTCGACCGCTTCGCGAGTGGCTTGGGTTCGAGACGCCGTGGGGACTTGAAGGCTGCCGACAATCCGGTCCGGGGTAACCGCCAGGAATCCCCAGTGATTTCCGGAACCGGCGGGATGTTGGAGCTTTCGGTTTATTTTTCCCGTGCTTCCCTGAAGTTCCCACGCTTCGTGTTCCACCGCCACAAAGAGGTTGCCGGAAACCGCGGTGGCATGGCCGGCGTCATAGGGCATGGAGTAACGAGGCGAACTGGGGACGTCACATTCCCAGAAGGGAAGTCCCGTATAGGCATCGACGGCTAGGAGGGCGTTTTGGCCGATGATGTACAGTCGGCCCGAATCGGCCAATGGAGCATGGCCGCGTAGGTGGCGGTCGATCATACGAGCGGGCCCTGGCCCGCCGAACCACTGAAGTTGCAGATCAGGCGCCATCGCTTGCGGCAAGTTGTAGGCCCTGTTGGCCGCGGTTCCATAGAGATGTTCCCAGCTTCCGGCATTCTCCAAAGCTTCGCGCCGCTGAACCGTATTGTCTCGCAAGTCCAACAACAGGCCGCCATGGGGACGCAGCACGCGACGCAGCTCGTCAAAAGGGACCAGCGATTCAAGTTGTGGCGATTCAAGACGTGGCGACTGATTCGGTGGTGACTTGGCTGGTGAGCCGGTCGCTTAACACTCCGGTCGATTCGGGAAGTTGACCACCACGGCGGTGGCGAAATAGTCCGTCATCGGGAGATTGTTTCCCTGAATCGGGAATGCCGTCAGGCGACTCCCATAAATTCCTCGCTCGAGAACCTGTTCGCGGAACGTTGTCACTCGAGCCGGATCGGAATCCAAGGCAATGACCTGCAGCGAGGTCTCCTCGGCAATCCGGCGACAGAGTTCCCCGTCTTGAATTCCGACAACCAGACAGTATCCGGTCACTTCCTTGATTTCGGCCCCCAGTCGCTTGATGATATCGGTAACCGGCTCGGTTTTCTGATCAAGCGGGGCGAGCGCTATCTGAGGGGAATGGGAGGAGCCAAGCGGCTCGGACCGAGCGTCAGGCGACGGGGTTTCTGCCGGTGTTTCTGAAGGTGTCTTGGCTTCAGGCGCGAAAGCCAAGATTTCTCCCGCCGTGGTGGAAGCGAAGAGGATTCCCGCATGGACCGCGAGACCTCCCACCATGGCTGGCACGTCCGCTTCCCACAATCGCCGCCCATCGGAGGCGTGAAAGATCGCGATGCCTCCTTCACCTCCCGCAATGATGGTGTCGCCTGCTCGAATCAGGGCGTGCGCCAGCCCGTTGCCGACTTGCCACAGTTGGCAGTCGTCCAATTCGGCCCGCGTGGCCCTCAACTGGTCGGTCAGCTCTTGGGATTCGTGTTCGAGACGCTGCCGGTCGGGCGAATCGGCGGGAGCACGTCCCAACTGCTGCCGCAAATGACGCAGGTCTCTCTCCATTTGAATTCGCACTCGGGCCAAGGCGACATGGCGGCCCCGGTCGATGGCGGTCAAAGTATCCGACGACTGCACGAAGGCTTGATCCGGCGAGACAACCATTTGCCGACCACTGATCTCAATCAATCGATCTCCGGAATCTCCATCATTGGCTACCAAGGTTCCGTCATTTCCCCGGCCGGAAACGAGTGCATCGTCAAACAGCAGCGCGTAACTGCCACCGACACCGGAGTAACGTGTCAGTCGCCGGCCGGTCTCCCGGTCCACGGAAATCGGATTGGCCCGTCCCGTGGGAATGTAAAGTCGAGTGGGCGAGACCAGCAGGTAGCCTTGCGGCGAATCCTCGGCCAACTCAGACTGCCACTGGATAGCTCCACTGAGCAGATCGATGGCGGCGATCCAAGCTCCCTGACTCGGAAAGAGTCCGGCCGTGGCATAGACCGTTCCATCCGCCACGACAACGCCGGTTCGAACTGGCCAAGCGGAAATCATCCGCCCGTTGCCGCTGATCCAGCGCGACTCGGGGGCCAGCGGGGTGCTCCAGATCACGTTACCCGTCGCGACTTCCAGACAATGGACATGACCGTCGTCGCTGCCGAAACAGACGCGATCCCCTTCGACCCAGGGGGCAAAGCGGATGGGGCCTCGCGAGGCAAAACGCCATTGGACTTCTCCCGAATGAGCATCCAGGCAATAAAGATGGTCATCCGAGGACGAGCCGAAGAAGAGACGCCCCGCCGAGGCGACCGGCTGAAAGACATGGTCTTCCGTGACTCGCGGTTCAATGGACTCCAAATTCTGCCAGAGACTGCCTCGGGCCGGTTGGGGCCAAGCGGGGCTGGGAGGTTGACGCGGATCGAATCTCCAATCCAGCGACAAGGGAAGCGACAGCGACTCGGGAACGGAGGCCGAACGCCGGCCATCGCCGCGGTAGCCGGGCCAATCCGAGGCCTGTATCGACGGCACGCTCGCCAGGACCGCAAGCAGCAGGGCGAAGAAAGTTTCGCGAAGGCACCGGCCCGATGCCGAGGATCGTGGGCCAGGGAGTGGCAGACGTATCCACTTCATGGGCGATCTGGAACCGCGGGCCCCGAATGGCTGAACTTCCACCAGACGCGGGAGAAGGGAATTGGAGTGGGAAACCAGTCGCTTCATGAAAAAGCCCACTTTCTCCAAAGAATTGACGGGAGCGATGGGGAGCGATGGGGAGAGATGAGAAGAATCGGAACGATCGGAAAAATCTCCTTGCGGGCCGGCACCTCAGGGAAGGGGAGCGGACCATCGATTGCCCCAGCCAGTATGCAGGTCATGCAGTAGAGCCCGCCACTGCTCGGCTGTTCGAGAGGGAGGGTATGGCTGAGGTTCGACGATTTCGGGACTAGCCCAGACGATATCGAACTGGCCGTCTCCTCGAATCTGCCCGATTCTCGGAGTCTTGAACGTATGTTGTGTTGTGGCGTCGATGCGGATCTCGCCTCCCGGGGCTCGTAGTCGCTGGTTTCTCATTGATCGGCGGATGGCGGGAACTTCAATACTTTCGGCATCTTCCACGGCTTGTGCCCAGACCAGGACACCGAAATAGGCGGCTTCCATGGGATCGGTGACAACTCGCTGGGGCCCGAAACGATCCCGGAACGCGGCAACGAATTCATCGTTTTCCGCCGAGTCGATGCTCTGAAAGTAATTCCAGGCGGCATAGTCATGTTCCATGGCCGCCAGATCGAGATGCCGGATATCCTCCTCGCCGATACTGAACGAGATCGTCGGAATGTCGTCCGGCGCAATGCCCGCTCGGCGGAGCGCGGAGAAGAATGCCGTGTTACTGTCACCATTGATCGTATTCAGCAGCACATCGGGGCGGGCTTCCTGAATCGCCTCGACCATCTCCCGAACATCCGTGCTCCCCAGCGGCAGAAACTGCTCCCCGACCCACTCCGCTCCCAATTCCTCCAGTTGATCCTTGATGATTTCATGAGCGATCCGCGGAAAGACGTAGTCGGACCCAACCAGAAAGAACCGCCGTTTGTCCAGAACCTCGAAAGCCCAGCGGACCGCGGGAATGATCTGCTGGTTCGGGGCCGCTCCCGTGTAGAAGACATTGGGAGATTCTTCGACTCCCTCGTATTGAACCGGGTAGACCAGCAGGTGCCCCAGTTCCTCGACCACGGGGACCACCGTCTTGCGACTCTCCGATGTCCAGCATCCAAAGATCGTGCAGACTTCTTCCTCCTCAATCAAGCGGCGGGCCTCTCGTGCGAACACGTCCGCCCGCGAGCGCCCATCCGCAATTACCGGCTCGACCGGTCGTCCCAATACGCCCCCTTCCCGGTTAATCCGATCCACGGCCAGCAGCGCGGCATCGGCGACCGAGGACTCACTGTTGGCCATGGTACCTGACAAGGAGTGCAAAATCCCGATGCGAATCGGGTCACCACTGGGAGGAACAATGCCTGCAGCGGTCCCATCGTCGGTGGAACCGGCGTCTCGTGAATCGGCCCGATGGTTCCCGCCTGGATGTCGGTCGCCGGAAAGGGCGGCAAAAATGACCCACCCGACGGCCAGCAAGACGAGACTGACCAGGGCGATCGGAATCCCCAAACGTTTGGCCAGCATGGGAGTCTTGGCCGAGCGGTCCGGACGCGGCGGGGAACTTCGTGCCGGGGAACTGTCCGACAATCGGCTCGGCAAGGCAATGTTTACCCCGGATAATCCGGCCATGACCGTTTCCAGATCGACTCGCATTTCGTCCATCGACGCGTAACGCTCTTCGGGGGCCCGAGCCATCGCCCGCTGGACGATCTGCGCGCAGGCGACGGGTACACTCCCCTGGACTTCGCGAGGGTCCAGTCGCTCGGCATGGCAATGGGCATACATGACTTGCACCACGCTACCGCTGTCTTCGTAGGGATTCTTTCCCGTGAGTAGACTGTAATAGGTTGCTCCGAGCGAGTAGATATCGCTCCGATGATCGACCGGCTTTCCCTCACACTGCTCGGGGCTCATGAAATAGGGCGTTCCCAGCACCTGCCCGGTTTGTGTCAGTTGCAGGGTGGTGGCATTGGCCCGTTTGGCGAGACCGAAATCGGCGATCTTCACCGCTCCGTCCGAGGAAAAAAGGAGATTGGCCGGTTTGATGTCGCGGTGAATCAGCCCTTGGGCATGGGCGGCGGCAAGTCCTTGCGAGGCCTGGATGATGGCACGAGTTGCGTCGAGAACCGAAAGTGGTTTCCCACTGGCAATTCTTTCAGCGGCACTCCCTCCGCCGACGATCTCCATGACCAGAAAATGGATATCCCCTTCCTGGCCGATCTCGTGAATCGTCACGGTATGCGGGTGGTTCAGCCTTCCGGCGCTCTTGGCTTCCGCGAGGAATCGTCCCAGGGCGGCGGAGTCGGCCGAGAGTTCAGGAGGGAGAACCTTGATGGCCACGTCACGTTCAATGGAGGCGTCATGGGCTTGGAGCACGACGCCCATTCCTCCCATTCCCAACAAGGCCGTGACTTCATATTTCCCCAGCCGTTTTCCGATCCAGTTTCGCGAGTCACTGAAAGCGCCCTGGGGAGATGAGCTAGCTTGGGAATCGTGTGGTCGAGTTTCACCCAAGTCGATCGTTTGGTCGCCGGAGACGTTTTTCGCGTGTTGATCGTGGTGGTTGGAATCAGGCCGGTTCATGAAGTCGCTTTCGTGATTGCCAGACGAAGCAGGGGTGGACTGGGAAGAATGCCGGAGTGGGCCATCGCGGGTGTACCAGGCGGAACCCGCATTCTCTCGCAATCTTCGAAAACCGAACAGGGCCCCCATGGGATGTCAGACCACCAGGCGGGAATTTCCTCGAGGCAGGTCGAAGCAGGCCAGGATTCCCTCGGGCTCGCGGACCCACGTTCCCGCGACGAGCAATCGCCGCTCGGTCACCTCGCGAAGTGGCTTCCAACGCTTGTCGGTGCCGGTGCGTGGCGCTTCCTTCGGTGTGCCACTCAAGCGGATGGTGAAATCGGGGCAGGCGAAGGGGGCCGACAGGTGAATTCCATCCTCTCGCCGCTCCAGGTTCGTCAGTTCTTTCGCCGCCCAGTAGCGGGCGATCTCGCTGAGCTTCATCCAGAGGGTTTCCTGGCCGAAGCGATCGGCGATGGAGGTGACGATCCGCTGAAAGGCCTGGAATCCGTCGAGGCTGCCATTGCTGTAGATTCCGGGCCAGTGGCATAGCATCAGGGCGGGTTGGTGCCGCTCGATCAGTTCCACCATCCGTCCCTCGGTCGCCTCTTGGTTTGCGTACCGATCGGGTTGGGAGGGCGTGTCACCCTGCCATCCGCCGAACCAGTCTCCTGTTCCAGCGGGGACGTTGACGGTCAACTGCACGTTGTCCGTTCCAACTCCCGAAACGTGTTCCAGCTTCGGCTCGGTACTCTCTCGCCCCCCAATCACGTATTTGAAGTAGTGCGGGATTTCCACTTGGTACACATCTTGAACCGCTTGCCTGACGGCCAGCGAGAGTTCGGGCTTCACTCGGTTTCCAAATCCACCGGGGGTGGTAATCCCCTCGCACGGGAGGTCGCAGTTACGAAGAATCCGGAGCGCGTAAGCCAGGTACTCGGCCATCTCATCGGCACTCTTGTCCTCTTGGGGGTACGAGTTTTCCATCGTGGCCGGACTGATATCCGCTTTGGGC
>JBJHCD010000097.1:0-11142 GCA_050485845.1 Pirellulaceae bacterium
ACAGGTTCGGCATATGCCTCTTCCGTGCCGCGAGCGTCGAAGTAGTCCCGTTCCTGGGCCAGTAGAATGACCGGTTTCGGAGCCATCGCGGCGAGAAAATCGAGGTGATCCAAGCCGAGCGCCAGAGCCCGGGGAGGGCATTGTTCCGTATCGGCTGGCAATTCATTTTCCAGGTTGCGGAGAAAAGTGGTCACAAAGCAACTGGGGGCGGCCATCGTCCATCGCGACTCCACTCCGCACAGCCAGGTTGTCATCGTGCCCCCGCCGGAATTTCCGGTAATCCCGACATGTCGAGGATCAACTTCCTCGCGAGTCAGCAGATAGTCGAGCGCCCGGATACCATCCCAGGCCCGCCACGTCCCGAAGAACTCATCCACAAGAAATTGTTGGTTCCCCCCCTGCAAGTGTTCCCGCACGCCGGCTCCATATCGCGAAGCTCCTTGTTCGTTCAGGTACTGCAGCCGCTCACCCTGTCCGATCGGATCAAAGATCAAACAGACGAAGCCGAGCCGAGCGAGTCCCTGAGCAAACGCCTGGTAGGCGTCGGCGGCTTTCCCATTGGTTGAATGCCCGCAGGATCCCACCACGCCAGGTCGAGGCTCGGAAATCGCCTTGGGAAGGTACAGGTTCGCCGTAACGAAGAACTGGGGGCGGCTTTCGAAAATCACCTTCTCGATGATGTACTCCGGCCGCTCAACTCGCCCCACGACTCTCGGATTCAGCGGAGTCTTCTCGGGCCACGGTCCGAACGAAGCGTGAATCTTGGCTCGAATATCTTCCAGGTAAGCTTCCGCTTCCTCGCGACTCGACAATTCGGCCCGCCGCTTCCGATTGCTCCGGACCAATTCCCGGACTTTCTCGACATAATAATTCTGCATCATGCGAGGAAATCGCTGCAGGGGGGCCAGATCGCTGGTGGATTGGGCCTGAGCAACATCGGCGCCGAGATGGAAGGAGGATCCCGTGGCCAGGGCCAGCAAGCCTCCAGCCGTCCCCTGCAAGATTTGCCGTCTTGTCGCGCAAAGCTGATCCCGCATGATTGGTGCCTGGGAATGAGCCAATGGGGACTGCAACATGCCTGCAACTCCTGCGGATCGAGCGGGATAGAGGAAGACGTACCGCGCGACCGAGCGGCACGGACTCGCCTATCCTAATCCGTGAAGAGGGCCACGTGGACCCTGGTCAACGATCAGGAGGGATTTTCCGCTGATTTCGGGGCAGGTGGCGATCGATCCAGCAGTTCGGATGCTTCTCGGAATTCCGGGGCATAGGCGCTGTAGTTTCGCAGTAGCCGCACCAAATGCTCGGGCGGATGGCCCGTGGCCTGGTACTGATTGGTCAGACTAATCACATTCGGATGTTCCTTGGGACCGAAACAGCCAAAGCATTCCCGGTCATACGCGGGGCAAATCGCCCCGCATCCAGCCTGAGTTACCGGGCCCACGCAGGCAATTCCCCGAGCGACCGCCACACATACGGTTGAACGTTGTTTACATTCGACGCAGACGCTGTACCGGGGGGTCGTGGGACGTTTCCCCATCAACACCGATGTGACAAGTTCCAGCAATTGACTCTTGTTGATCGGGCAACCACGCAGCTCAAAATCGACGGGAACATGGTCGGCAATACCGGTACTGGTCTCCAAAGTCTTGATGTAATCGGGATGGGCGTAGACTTGCTGGATGAACGAGTCGACATCGGCCCAATTCTTGAGGGCCTGTATCCCTCCCGACGTGGCACATGCACCAATGGTGACGAGATAGCGACACTGCCGCCGGACCTCTTGAATCCGCTCGGCGTCATGTGACGTGGTGATCGACCCCTCGACCAGGCCCAGATCGTAGGGGCCGGCAAGTTGAGCGGAACGTGCTTCCAGAAAGTAGGCAATCTCAACTTCCTCGGCGAGCGCGAGCAACTCGTCTTCGAGGCTCAGCAGGGAGAGTTGGCAGCCATCGCAGGAAGCAAATTTGAAGACCGCCAGTTTGGGCTTGGATTTCATGACAGCGGCTCCCCTGGAACGTTTTTCTTCTCAAAAATCTTCCAAATGGAGGTAGGGTTCCATTTGCTGATACGTGAAGACCGGCCCATCCTTGCAAACAAAGGCAGGTCCCAATTGGCAATGTCCACAAAGCCCCAGAGCGCAATTCATGTTCCGCTCCATGGAGAGGTAAATCGCATCCGATCGTACTCGCCGGGCCAACGCCTCGAAGATCACGAATCGCATCATCACCTCCGGACCGCATGTGAAGATTCGAGTCTGCTCGGGTTTCAGCCGCAAGCGATAGAACAGGACGGGGACGACGCCGATGTTTCCGGTCCAGTCTTCCGAGCCGATATCGACCGTCACTTCGACGTCGATTCCCCCCTGGCGCCACTGGTCATACTCATAGGGATAGAGTAGATCTCCCGGCGTCCGAGCGCCATGCAGCAGCGTTACTCGGCCATAGTCGGAACGATGCCGAAGGATGTGGCAGATAACCGGCCGAAGCGGGGCCAGCCCGACGCCGCCGCAGGCAAGCACCAGGTCCATTCCGCGACATTCCTCGACGGGCCAGGCGGATCCGTAGGGACCTCGCAATGCGATCGTGTCACCCACGCGTTTTTTGGCCAGGGCACGGGTCACCGTTCCGGCAATTCGAATGGTATGCCACAACGTACCGCGCTCCTCGCAATCCGAACTCATCGAAATCGCCGACTCCCCGAACCCAGGCAGATAAACCATGTTGAACTGTCCCGGCTGAAATCGGTACCGGCCGGCAAAGTCGGCATCCAGCCACTCCAGTTCATAGGTCGAGATGCCGGGAGCCTCCGGGCGAATCTGTCGAATCCTCGCTTGGTAGGGAATCCAGGGATTCGGTTTGGCGGGGGAGGGTGTGGCGAGACTAGTCACGTTGATTCCCTCCCCGCAGAGCAGCCACTTCCGCTGTCAGGTCAATTCCGACAGGACACCACGTGATACATCGACCACACCCGGTGCACCCGGACGTATCGTACTGGTCCCACCAGCTTCCCAGCTTATGGGTCAGCCACTGGCGATACTGAGACTGTGTCGAGTTTCTCACCGTGCCGGAATTCATGTAGGAGTGTTCTCCCATGAAGCAGGATGCCCACTTGCGGTCGCGGCGGACATGATCTCCGGTCAGGTCCGGCACTTCTTCCACCGTGCTGCAAAAGCAGGTGGGACAAACGAGCGTGCAATTGGCACAAGCCAAACAGCGCTTCGCCACCTCGCCCCAATGAGCGTGTTCAAGATTCTCCAGCAACAAGTTGCGAATGTCCCGCGTGTCGAGATGGCGACCGACCGGGGTGCTCGGCTTCTCGGACTCCTTGACGGAAGACGACTCCTCGGGCGCCGTTGTTGCACTGGTCGTCCTGCTCGATGCCTGCGTGATGGACCTGGCTTCCACGCCGCTGGTCGCTCGCGGTGGGGGAGTCACGGGGCGGGCTTGCATTTGTTTTAGCAGATCGGCCGAAACCTGCTCGGCGGCTTCCAATTGCGACCGAGTGCAGGGAGACCAAGAGAGTTCGGCCAACACGTCTCCTCCCACCGAGCTTCCCACCAGGACGACGAATCCATCATCCAGTTCCGTCAAGGCCAGATCATGCCCCTCGGAGACTCGGGGACCCGTGTTCATCGAATGACAAAAACAGGTCGGAGCGGCTCGACGACAGTTTACCGCCACTAAGAACAATCCCGCGCGGCGAGCCTGATAATGAGGATCGACATAGGGGCCTTCCAGAAAAACTCGATCCTGAATCCGTACCGCATGGAGATCGCAGCTTCGAACTCCGAGGACGGCCAGAGGGGGAGAGGAGTCGGCGGGAATTTGATATTCACAATCGTTCTCCGGTGTCCGCTGCATCTCCAGCATGGTAGCGCGAGAGGGAAACAGATAGTTCTTCAGGGAATGCGGGCCGACGACGTAGTCGAAGTAGGCGTCTCCCTCGCGGCGGAGCCGATACTTGCCACCATCTTGCTCGTCGAGATATCCACGGGGCAGGTCGCTTCCCGCCGGGAGGTCGCCATACACCATGGCTCCATCGGCAACCTTCGGTCCGATGACCCGATACCCTCGGTCCCGTAAACGATCGGCCAACAGGGCCAGGCTCGACTTTTCCACAAAGACGGTGGATCCCACCGGGATTCGGCCTCCGGACATCGTTACTCCGCTCCTCTCTGCTGCTCGAACGGAACCGGGTTCGCTTCGGCGGCCGGCATCTGGCTTCCGTAAACATCAATCAACTGCAGACGCGTGGCACTCAGCCGCTTGGCCAGCGAATTCCCGGTTCGCCGCAAGATCTCGTACCCCAAAGCGACATCTTTTTGACATTGAAGCCGCAGCTGTTCGGAATCGAGTTGGATCAGCGATGTCGGCTCGAGTGCCCGAGCGGTGGCGGTGAACTTGACCTGTTCCAGCAGTGGCGACCACCCCAAAAGTTCGCCATCGGTCAGAGTGCAGATCTGCTTGCAGCCGATTCCCGGAGCACAAATCTCCAGGACGACCCGGCCGCGGTCGATCAGATAGGCGTTGTCCGCTGGATCGCCTTCGCGAAAAATCCGTCCCCCCGCCGCCACCTCGACGCGCGTGGCCATTTCGGCCAGGGCCCGAAGATGCTCGGGCGCCAGGCCCTCCAAAAAATGACATTGCCGCAGCAAGGGAAGCAAATCATCCGACGTTGATGGTTGCGACTGGTTCATGTTGCCGTCTCCATGACGATATTCTCCAATTGCAAGCCTTCTCCTCGCACGACCTTCAGTCGCCGATTCGAGCAGAAGGGACAGATGAATCGGAACCGGTGAATGACGAATTCCTGTTCACAGGTTGAACAGAACGCGGTGAGCGGCACGGTTGTCAATTCCAGCGACGCGCCACGAACCGGGCTCGATTCAACCAGCTCTTCAAACGCGGAAGTAAACAGGTCGGCGTCCACGCCCGAGAACTCGCCCATCGTCACGCGAATGACAATGACTCGACCCTCGTGCTGCCGCGCCTGCAACTCGCTTACCTGTCGCAGCAGTGAGTTTACCAGGGACCGTTCATGCATGGGGCTATCCACGAGTGATTTTTCCAAGTTCGCCGGTCCGCCGATATGCGTCGCGGTTATCCGCCACTTCCCATCCATGATTCAAGCCAAGATGACTCCATGGAGTCGCATTCTCCTTTCTCGGTTTTTCCTTGCGTTTCCCCGTGTGTTTCCCCACGTGTTTCCCAGTCTCTCCAAGCGACTCCCGGGTGTCTCCCTGTGTCTCCGTGTATTTCCCTGTGTCGCCCCATTGGCGGCTAGGGGCGGAACACTTCCGCCAGGACCACTTGAATCACTTGAGGTATGGAACGGATCATTTCCGGGGAGGGACCCGATCCAAGCTCGAAGCGGTCGGCCACGATTCCCAGCACCAGCACCTCGCTGGGAAGCCAGTCCAGTGTCTCGGCCAACTCCAGAGCCTCCGCCACCGAGCTTCGATGTGTGGAATGGCTTCGCAGGAGGCGAAGTCGCGGATCAGGCCACCCCATCCGCATGATCGTACCGGCCCCTCTGGTTTTTTTCAGCCCGGTCTCCGCTTCTCCCACCGGGCAGCAGGCATCGATCAGGATCGCTCGATGGCAACGGTCCAAATACCCGGCCAACTGCCAGGCATGATTGAGAAAGTGGATCCGGGAAGCCCCCTCCGGCACCTGTTTTCGCAGTGCCTCCCCGGCGAGCCACCCGATCTGGTCGTCGCCGTGGGGACTTCCAAGACAGAACACCTGCACTCCCTCGGGCCAGTTTTCCGGCAGGGGAGTGGCCGAATCGAAGAGCTTGTTCGAACCGGACGGTTCGTCGGTCGCGCCTCGCATGGCCCGCCTTGAAGAACCGCTCTCGAAGTTCGCGTCCGTGGTCATGGGGATTTCCCAAGCGTCATCGAGTAAAAAATAGGGGGATGTCATCGGGAAGTGGTCCCCTTTGCCTGGTCAAGTGGTGGAGGGGGGACAAGGTACTCGGAAGTAAATCGAGCCAGGGCCTGCATGTAATTTCCCCGCTCGAGAGCGCTGGGGTCGGGGCAGCTCCCCCGACTCATGCTCCCCTGCAGTTGCCGGACCGAATCGTATTCGTGCCGCGCCATCCAGCTTTCGACTTCGGCCAGAATCTGCCGTCCCGACTCGGGCCCGTTTTTCAATAGCGTGGCGGTCATCATGGTCACGTCGGCTCCCACCAGCAGCGCCTTGAGCACGCCGGCGGCGGAGTGTATGCCGGTGGAGGCGGCGAGACTCAACCGGAGCTGATCGCGGAGAATGCCGATCCATCGCAAGGGGAGACGCAACTCGTGAGGACCGCTTAACGTCAACGCCGGCTCGATCGATAATTCCTCCAGTTCCAGGTCGGGTTCCAGATAGCGGTTGAACAGGACCAATCCCTGTATTCCCGTTCCGGCCAATCGGCGGGCGAAATGTGGCAGGGAGGTGAACTGATTGCCGATCTTCACCGAGACGGGAATGGAAAGTGACTGCGCGACCGAGGCGGCCAATTCGAGGTAACGTTCCTCGATGTCCGCGGCGGAAACCGCGGGGTCGGTAGGAATAAAGTAAATGTTCAGTTCGAGCGCGTCCGCGCCGGCCTCCTGCATCTCCAGCGCATACCGAGTCCAGCCTCCCGGCGTGCAGCCATTCAGGCTGGCAATCAGCGGCATCTGAACGACCCCTTTGGCCTGCTCAATCAGCCGCAAATAAGCTTTCGGCCCAACCTCGGGAAAATCGAGTGCAGGAAAATGGGAGAGCGACTCGGCGAAACTCTCCGTGTTCGCTTCATACAGATTGTGAATTTGGTGCTCGTGATGTTCGATCTCTTCCTCGAACAGCGAGGGAAGGACCGCGGCGGCCAATCCCGCCTCCTCCAGGCGGCAGAGGGCATCGAGATTCCGAGTCAGTGGGCCGGCCGACGCCACCAGCGGATTTCGAAGCTCCAATCCCATATAGCGGACCGACAAGTCGACACTCATGATCCAGACTCCTCACACAATTCGGATACCTCGCGTTCGATTCCCGCCATCTGCTCGTAATAGTGCCACTGGTCGTCGATATCTCGCTGAGCCAACTGGAAGAGCTGGGCCGCATGCTCGGGTTGCGAGCGGGCCAGCATGGCGAACCGTCCCTCTTGCATGGCGAAATCGGTAAACTTCTTGGTCGGCTTGCGACAATCCAACTGGAACGGATGCCCGCCATCATGAGCGTGTCGCGGATCGTAGCGATACAAGGGCCAGAACCCGGATTGCACCGCATCCTTCTGATGAGACATGGATGTGTCCATCGCGATACCATGAGCAATACAATGACTGTAGGCCAACAGGAGGCTGGGCCCCGGATAACTTTCCGCCTCGCGAAATGCTCGCAGCGTCTGTGCCGGGTTGGCCCCCAAGGCGATCTGGGCCACGTAGACGTTTCCGTAGGAGACAGCAAGAAGCCCCAGATCTTTCTTCCTGGCCACTTTACCCGACGCCGAAAACTTCGCAACCGCTCCCCGCGGCGTGGCTTTGGACGCCTGTCCCCCCGTATTGGAGTAAACGCCGGTATCCAGTACCAGAATGTTGACATCCCGTCCCGTGGTCAGGAGATGGTCCAAGCCACCAAAGCCGATATCATAGGCCCATCCGTCGCCACCCACGATCCAGACGCTTCGCTTGACGAGAACATCCAGCAATTCCGACATCGAGCGAATCTCCTCGGTCGGTTGGAGCTGGTCGAGTCGCCGGCGAAGTTGCCGCAGCCGTTCGCGTTGCTCCGCGATGTCCCCTTCATCCGTCTGCCGGGACTGGAGGATCGCCTTGACCAGTTCGTCACCGACTTGGGACGCGAGCGAGCCGAGTTGTTTTTCCACCTGACGGTATTGGTGGTCGATCGAAAGCCGCATTCCCAATCCGAACTCCGCGTTGTCCTCGAAAAGGGAGTTGGACCAAGCCGGTCCACGCCCCGCGTCGTCCCGCGACCAGGGAGTCGTGGGGAGATTGCCGCCATAAATCGACGAACAACCCGTGGCATTCGCGACGAGGACGCGATCTCCGAATAACTGGCTCATCAACTTCAGGTAGGGAGTCTCTCCGCAACCGGCACAGGCTCCCGAATACTCAAACAATGGTTGCAATAACTGCGAGCCCTTGACGGTATCCTGTTTCACCATCCTTCGGTCCAGCTCGGGAAGCTGGAGGAAGAAGTCGTAGTTCTCTCGTTCCCGCTCGAGATGCTCCTCCTTGGGCAACATGTTGATCGCCTTGTGTTTCACGACCTCCTTGCTGCGCGCGGGACAGACGTCCACGCAGACGCCGCAACCGGTGCAGTCATCCGGCGCGACTTGGATTGTGAGCCGCCAATCGGGATGCTCCGGGTTTTTCCATGCCATGCTGGGAAAGTTTTCCGGCGTCTGTCGCAACTCGGACTCCGCATAGGCCTTGGAGCGGATGGCCGCATGTGGGCAGACATAAGCACACAGTCCGCATTGCGTGCAGATCGCGGCATCCCAGATCGGAATGTCCCTGGCAATGCTCCTCTTTTCGAACTGAGCCGTCCCCGTGGGAAAAGTGCCATCCACCGGCAGCGCGCTGACGGGAAGCAGGTCTCCCTGCCCCGCGGAGAGCTGCAGGGTCACTCGCCGCAGAAAATCCTGAGTCGGGTCGCTCCCATTCGACTCCAGTCGCAAAGCGGGAGGACGCCGGTAGGTGCTCGACGCCAACGTGGGAAGTTCGACCTGGTGCAAAGCCGCCAAAGCTCCATCCACCGCGTCGAAATTCCTCTGTAGCACCGATGCCCCCCGCTTCCCGTAACTCTCCCGGATCGAGTCCTTGATGTACTGAATCGCCTCGTCGATCGGGAGGACCCGACTGAGCGCGAAGAAGCAGGTCTGCATGACCGTGTTGATTCGGCCTCCCAGGCCGGCATGCCATGCCACCTGGAATGCATCGATGACATAAAACTGCAGTTGCTTGTCGAGAATCTGCTCCTGAACTTCCACGGGGAGGTGATCCCAGACCGTGTCGGGGCCATGAGGGCTATTCAGCAAAAAGGTGGCTCGAGGTTCGGCGGTTTCCAGTACATTCAAGCCGGCGAGTAAGTTGAATTGATGGCAAGCGACGAAGTTGGCTCGGCGAATCAAATAAGTCGACTCGATCGGACGGTCGCTGATGCGGACATGGGACGTGGTGACCGACCCCGATTTCTTCGAGTCGTAAACGTAGTAGCCTTGAGCGTACCGGTCGGTCGACTCACCAATGATCTTCACCGTGTTCTTGGTCGCCCCGACCGTGCCGTCACTTCCCAGTCCGAAGAATACGGCTCGCGTCACATCGTCGGATTCCGGGATGAGGTCGGCATCCCATTTCAGACTGAGATCGGTCACATCGTCATAGATGCCGACGGTGAATACCGACTTTGGATCGGATTTCCCCAGTTCTTCAAAGACAGACGCCACCATGGCGGGAGTGAACTCCTTGGACCCCAGGCCGTAGCGACCTCCGATAATGAGCGGCATCCCCTGGTGCCGAGTCTCTTGGGGAGAAAGATGACGATGAAACGCAGTGACAACATCCTGGTAAAGAGGTTCGCCGATCGCCCCCGGTTCCTTGGTCCGGTCCAGAACGGCGATCCGCCGAGCCGTCTCGGGAATTTGATCGACAAACGCGGCACCGTCGAAGGGGCGGTAGAGTCGCACTTTGAGCATTCCGACTCGTTCCCCATCTCGAACCAGCGCTTGCACGGCTTCCTCAACCGCCCCCACGCCGGATCCCATCAGCACGATCACTCGCTCGGCCTCCGGATGTCCGACATATTCGAACAAGCGATACTGGCGGCCCGTTTCGCGAGCCAACTGATCCATGACTTGCTGCGTTACCTCGGGGACCTGATCGTAATAGGGATTCGCGGCTTCTCGAGCTTGAAAAAAGACATCGGGATTCTGAGCCGAACCGCGCAGGACGGGGCGATCCGGATTCAAAGCCCGCCGCCGGTGCTCGGCAATGGAATCGGCATCCAACATGGAACGCATGGTTTCGGGTTCCAGCACGGCGATCTTGTTCGTCTCGTGGGAGGTACGAAACCCATCAAAGAAATGCAGAAACGGCACGCGACTGCGCAGTGTCGCGGCATGAGCCACCAGAGCCAGATCCTGGGCCTCCTGCTCAGTGCTCGAAGCCAGCATCGCCCAACCCGTGCTGCGCACCGCCATCACGTCACTGTGATCCCCAAAGATGGAAAGGGCATGAGTCGCCAAGGCGCGGGCGGCAATGTGAAAGACCGTCGGTGTCAGTTCACCAGCGATCTTGAACATGTTGGGAATCATCAGCAGCAGGCCTTGCGACGCAGTGAACGTCGTGGTCAAGGATCCAGCCTGCAGAGCCCCATGGACAACACCGGCGGCCCCCCCCTCGCTTTGCATCTCGATGACCTCGGGAACCGCGTCCCACAGATTGGGCCGCTCGACCGACGCCCAGGCATCGGCCAGTTCCCCCATCGGAGACGCGGGGGTGATCGGATAAATCGCAATCACCTCGCTCGCGCCATAGGCGACTCGAGCCGCCGCCTCGTTTCCGTCCATCGTGACAAACTGCTGCGATCGTTCCGGGTGCAATGACATGATGCGCGGACCTTCCTCTTGACCGTTCCTTGCTCGACAAATTCTTTCCCGACCAATAAGCCCCCCCAACCAATGCCGGCTCGGCGCAGACCGGCTTGACCTCCTCTCGCTTGGGTCAAGTCATTCCTGACTTCGTCTGGCTCGGCCGACTCCAGCCACGAAATGGGTCGTGACGACGGCGACTTGGTGGGGGAGAAGTGGCAATTCGAATGCCAAACAGTCCCCAATGGCGACAAGTCGAGCCGAGCGGGACTGCGTGGAGCCAAAGTCGTGGAGAAACGCGAATAAATGTAGAGAAATACGGCCCCGCTCTACCGCTCGTTTTGCTTCGGAGGCTCGCCGAGTTGCCGGAAGGCGAGCGTTTTCGCGCGGCTGCGCACTTTCGCACAATGCGAGGTGTGCGGCATGGTCATCGATCGACCAGCGATGAGGCCGCTTCCCCTTCCGACTCGGAAACTTCGACGGGAGGCACGCCGAAGACAACCAGCGACCTCATGGGGCAACTGGAGATCGCGGGGGAAACGTCCGCGTCGGGGGGATAGGAAT
>JBJHCD010000098.1:0-11124 GCA_050485845.1 Pirellulaceae bacterium
ACCACGGGGAGAGCAACCGCGACGCATTCAGGAGAGTCCACGATCGGTCGTGTCCGAGATGCAGGAGATGATGCGTGCCATACAACAAGAGTTGTCTCAACTCCGCGAGGAAGTTGAGCGACTTCGCGAAGAATCGCGCTGACATACAAGACCGAACACCACCGATATCCGCGGCGACTATTCTCCATTTCCCACTGTTTTCGCTTTTCCCACTCGACCCCTTAACGCAACCTTCGGCTGCCATTCCATATGGATCTTTGGATGGGAACCGAAGTGCAACAAAAGAGGGGGGGATTGTAAAAGAGAGTCTGGAAAATGTGTCAAATATAGGTGCCAAGGGGTAAGTAGGTAGGTTTACTCGGGCAGCACGAGTGTTTACGATAGCTGGAATTAGTTTGAAATTTCCCTTAACCGTTGGAGGTATTGCCCCGTGGCGCGAACCAAGCGAAAAGTGAACAAGACCGAAGCGATCAAGAATTACCTGACCGCTAATCCTGGGGTTGCCCCGCGCGATGTCGCCGTGGCCTTGAAGGAACAGGGGATCAACGTCAAGCCGCAGTATGTCAGCGCGATCAAATCAAAGTCGAACCTCGGCGGGGATGAAGCGGCTGAGGTATCGGCCGAAGGGGGAGCGGTTGCCACTGCTCCGGCACCCCGCCGCCGACGTGGCCGTCCTCGTCGTAGCGAACAAGCAATCGAGAGTGTTTCCATCGGTTACAAGAGTCTGCTAGATGCCCAAGCCTTTGTGCATTCCGTCGGAGACATTGGTGAAGCTCGCAAGGTGCTCGACGCCTACGCGAAATTGCGACAGTAGCAAGAAATGCGGACAGTCATGCCGCGATAACGGAACTCCCGGTGGCCGAGACGGCCGAAAGATTGCAAACCAGCCCCAAGGGGTACTCCCCCAAGGGTGCGGTTGTCGATGGCAATTCGAGTGGGCCGAGGGAGCTTTCACACCGCGCGAGAACGAAGAGTGCAACGCCCGCCGAATATGTCGGTGGGCGTTTTTTTATCTCTCCACGCCGTGAAGGTTTCGAAATTCGGACAAATCTTGGATTGCGGATGACCGCAGGTCAACTGCCACAGTCCGCCTGCCGCACTCCTCCCGCGTTAGTTCGTTCGTCGCAGCGCTCTTTCCGCGGATTCCCTATCGACGAAGGCGGAGCGCGAGAAAGATCACTAGGAGCGACGTTCCCATGTCCGCGGCAATGGCGGACCAAAGCGTCGCGTAGCCGACTGCGGCCAACAACACGAAGAGCAATTTGATTCCCAAGGCCAGTGCCACGTTCGTTTGCAGAACACTTAACGTTCGGCGACCATGTTCAATCAGCCAGGGGAGTCGCTCCAGTTCGTCGGACATCAGAGCGACATCGGCCGCTTCGAGAGCCGCGTCCGATCCGATCGCCCCCATGGCCACCCCCAGGGATGCCGCGGCCAGCGCGGGACTGTCGTTGACGCCATCGCCCACCATGGCCACGGTCTCATACTGCTCAACCAACTGTCGAAGGTGCTCCACTTTTTGCTCCGGCAACAAGCCCGCGCGGAAATTCTCGACGCCGGTCCGTTCGGCCACACGTCGAGCGGCCGAGGGCTCGTCACCTGTCAGCATCCACAACGATTCCACTCCGAGACCCCGAAGCCTCTCCATCACGGGCCGCGCCGCCGGACGAATCGACTCGGCGGCCAGCAGTAGTCCCAAGACTCGATCATCCACGCCCACGACAATCAGGGACTGCCCCGATTCATGATGAGCGTGGCCCGTCTCCACAAGCCGAGCGAGGACGTGCCGCGAGTCAGCGGACAATCGTTCCGACGCCAGTCGCATTCCGCCCAACCAATGGATGGAATCTCCCACCTTCGCCTCGACCCCTCGCCCAGACAGCATTCGGATGACGTTCTCCCCCTCCAGCGCCGAGTTGATAGGCAAGGCTTCGGCTTTTGCACGCTCAAGCACGGCTCGAGCCAGGGGATGGCGTACATGGGATTCCAATTGCACGGCGGCTCGCAGAAGCTCTTTCTCGGAAACTCCCGGTGCGGGAAGCACGTCGGTTACGACAGGAACCCCCGTGGTCAGCGTCCCGGTCTTGTCGAACACGAACACTCGGCAACGAGCGGCCGCCTCCAAGAAACGCCCTCCCTTGAGAAGAACACCGTGGCGGGCTGACGTCGCCAAGGCGGTGATAAAGGTGACCGGCGTGGAAATCACCAGGGCGCACGGACAGGCAATCAGTAACAAGACCAGCGCGCGGTAGAAGGCATCCGTCAGGGTCATCATGCCGACCAGAGGAGGCACGAGAGTAATCGCCAAAGCTAAACCGATCATCAGCGGGGTGTAGGTAGCCGCGAACCGTTCGATCCATATTTCACCGGATGCTTTTTGACTGTGAGCCTCCTCGACCAGTTGAAGAATGCGGCTGAGGGTCGAGTGCTCGTGAGTCCGCGTGGTTTGGAGTTCGAGCAGGGATTCGCCGTTCAGCGACCCGGCGTACAATTCATCTCCCGGCTGCTTGAAAACCGGCACCGATTCCCCGGTGATGGGCGCTTGATCGACATGCGAGCCCCCCCCACGAACAACTCCATCCAGTGGAATTCGCTCCCCAGGTTGCACCTGGACGATGGTTCCCACCGGCACCGATTCCAGTGGAGTGAGACTCCACGTCCCATCGGCCTGACGGCAGCGAGCCGTTTCGGAGGCCAGGTCGAGCAGCGCGGAGATGGCTTGGCGAGCCCGAACGAGGCTCCCATGCTCGAGCGTGAGAGCCAGTCCGAACAGAAAGGCCACCATCGCCCCCTCCAACCACTCTCCCAACAGCATGGCCCCCAGGACCGCCACACAGACCAAGACGTTCATGTCCGCGCGGGCTCGGCGCATCGCTCCCCAAGCCCGGGGTGCGACCGGAGCAAGCCCCAATAGAATGGCCGTCAAATACAGAATTTGGGGAACGCCGAACGAGCTGGTTCGTTCGGCCGTTTCGATCAGGGGGATAAACGGAAGGAGCAGACTTCCGGTGGCGATAACATGCAGAATGAAACCCAGCAAGAGCGCCATGCCGCAGGCCGTCAGCAGTCGTTGACGAATTACGGTTTCCCGTGACGGCTGTTCCGATTTCGGTCGTCTTTGCCAAAGACGTCCATGCATCCCCAGACGTTCGATTCGTTGGATAATCTCGCCGGGGCCGATCTGCTGTTCATCGTGTACGACATCCATGCGTCCCTGAACGACGTTGAAGTCGAGCGATTGGATACCGGGGAGCGATTGAAATTCGCGCCGCAGCATGAGCATCTCTTCGGCACAATCGAGTTCATCGATCTTGATGGCGGTCCGCTTCGCTGACGGCATCCGAAGTTCCTCGGCATGGGGAGGTGCGGCCCAACGTGGGGACTCCGGTCACTTGAGCATTCGAGCGGCTTCGAGGGCAAAATAGGTGAGCACGCCGTCGGCCCCCGCTCGCTTGAAGGCCAACAGGCTCTCGAGCATGGTGGAACTTCGATCGAGCCACCCTTTCTCGGCGGCCGCGGCGAGCATCGCGTATTCGCCGCTCACCTGATACGCGTAGGTCGGGAGCCCAAACGTCTGTTTCACTCGCCAAACAATGTCCAGATACGGCATTCCTGGCTTGACCATCACCATGTCCGCTCCCTCGGCGATGTCCAGGGCGGTCTCCCGGAGTGCTTCATCCGAATTGGCGGGGTTCATCTGGTAAGTCTTCTTATCGCCACTCGCCAGATTGGCTGCCGAACCGACCGCGTCGCGAAAGGGGCCGTAGAAAGCCGAGGCGTACTTGGCCGCGTAGGAAAGCAGCAAGACATCCTGAAAACCGGCGGTATCCAGGGCTCGGCGAATGGCCCCGATTCGACCATCCATCATGTCGGATGGAGCCAGGATGTCACAACCAGCCTCGGCCTGGACCAGTGCCTGTTTCTCGAGTGCTTCCAGCGTTTCGTCGTTGACCACATAACCATCGCGGACGAGGCCATCCTGCCCGTGGCTCGAATAGGGGTCGAGCGCTACATCGCAAATGACTCCCAGATCCGGCAGCGCGGATTTCAAACCTCGGACCGCTCGGCAAACCAGGTTCTCCGGATTGAACGCCTCCTCGGCCTCCAGCGATTTCTTGTCGGGTGGAGTGGCGGGGAACAGGGCCACGGCGGGAATTCCGAGTTCAAACGCCTCTCCGGCTACTTCCACCAGCTTCTCCAGTGAATAACGAAAGACGCCTGGCATCGAGGGAACAGGCTCCTCGGCCGAGGGGGAGTCATGAACGAAGAGGGGCCAGATCAAATCGTTCACGGACAATTCCCGCTCCGCCACCAAGCGACGAATCCAAGGGTGACGCCGAGTTCGGCGGAGCCGAGTGGAGGGGAAGGATCCAGGGAGTGCGGGAAAGCGACTGGTCATGGGCACAATTCAGCTCAACGTAGAGATGGGGGGCGGTACTCTTTTGGGAAAACTCGGCGATGGTATTCTCGCGAAAATTCTCGCGACATTCCTTGCGGAAATCCTTGCTAAGCTGTCGCGTGATGCGACGGCGCGAAAGGGGGGATTTTCCACGAATGGTTTGCCGGGGCCTCGTTGAAGTTCCGGCGGATGACGTCTAGGATATCCAAGATAATCTAACGGGAACTCGGCGCGGTGGGAGTTGGCCGAGTTTCACGTTGGGGGGGCCGAGCCAGAAATGGTTCGAGTGACGGGATCGGGGGCTCCACATAGGCCGGTCGGCCGATCTCGGTCACGCGACCTTGGCAATCGGCAAGCGATGTTTGCCATCATTCTGAATTTAGCAACTGCAAAGTGGTTCGATTATCCATGACAGACAATTCGTCGCAATCGTCGTTCGCCGAGCGGAAAAGCGTGGAGCAGGTTGAGGAAGGGAATCAGCTGGCCCCGAAATTCGACTCTCAAGGGTTGATTCCTGTCGTTACGACCGACTGGGAAACGGGCGAATTGCTGATGCATGGCTACATGAACGAAGAGGCCTTGCGGAAGACGATCGAGTTGCGAGAGGCGGTCTACTATAGTCGGAGCCGCAAGACGCTCTGGCACAAAGGGGCCACCAGCGGTTTGATTCAGAAGGTGAAGGAATTGCGGATCGACGACGACCAGGACACGGTCTGGTTGCGAGTCGAGGTGGTGGGGGGAGCGAGTTGCCATGTCGGCTATCGTTCCTGCTTTTACCGCCGAGTTCCCATGGGGGAGCAGGCCGGTCAGCCGCTCGAATATGTCGAAACCGCGAAAGTGTTCGACCCTCAAGAAGTCTACGGGGACGCCCCCAATCCCACGCAGCTCTAGCGAAATCTCGGCAGTTCCGCGTCTCTCTGGCTATGCGAAGAGACTCTTGTTTCTTTCTGGACAACCAAGAAGGACGCGAAGTTTCGAATCAAATTTCTGAACAGAATCCCAGCCAGCTTTCGCCATGCCGGCCCCGTTCCATTTCAGGCCCAGGCAGCTTGACCCTCGGCTAAGCCGGTTGCCGCAAGCGACCGAAAAGTCGCCGATATTCCTGCCGGGATGCCCGGGGCTTGGCAATCCGCTCCGCCACTTCGCCTTCCGGTTGATCCTGATCCTCATCGACCAGAATAATGTCTCGGTCATCCACTGGCTGAGAGGCAGGATCCCACAGTCCGATCAATCGCTCGGCGCTCGTCTCGATATTCAACCCTTCGGGCTGCAGTGGCCGAGGCATCGATTCCGGGGTCGGCACGTCACTCTCGCCGACGGCCAGGACTTGCTCGGGGCCTACTCTCCCGCCCGGAGCTGAACTCGGGTCTTTCCGTTCCGACGGGGAATTCGCGGAGGTCGTCTCCTTGGTTGACGAGAGGATGGCGAGGGCCGCCTTGAAGGCATGGCTTTCCGGACCAGCAACTCGAGCCAAACTTTCCGGTCGCCACGAAGGCCAGTTTCCATCCAGCACGACTTCCTCGCTGGCGAAGGGGCCTCCGAACGGATCCTCGACGTTCCGCGGCCCCGCAACATCTTGCTCGATCGGCGTCGGCGACTGTTCGTGCAACTTATCCTGCAAGTCTTCGGCCCGTTCGGCGAGTTCGGCGAGTTCGCCAAGTTCGGTGAACGGGGACGAGTCGAGCGAGTCTGCCGCGATGGAGGGCGTGCCGAGCCATGTTTCCGACGACTCGTCCAGCGGTCCAAACTCGACCACGCTGTCTCCTGAAGTCATTCCTCCTTCGGACCCCACTCCCTCCTCTGCCTCTGCATCGGGGTCGCGCGGAGCGAAGGGGTTGGGGCTGGTCGCCGAGCTTGGGAGTGGCAATCGCTGCAAGTCGGCCCACGCTTCCTCGATCAGGTGAGCGTCCAGCATTCGCCGCTCGGCGCCGAATCCCATGAGCAGGGCATGGTCGCCGAGTTGATTGATGAGTCGGGGAACGCCGTCGGTCAGTTGCACGATTTTGGCCAGGGCATCGTCGGTGATCAGATCGTCCGCGTTCGGACCGACTCGATCAAGCGCTTGACGTACATACCGGTGGACCTCCTGGCGCTGGAACGGCTCGAGGTAACAGCGGGCTGCTATCCGCTGCTGAAACGATTCGAGCCGAGGGTGGGCGAGGTGTTCCTCCAGGCGAGAATTGCCGGCCAGCACCAGTCGAACTCGAGGAACTCCATCCCGAACCAAGTTGGAAAGGAGACGGATTTCTTCCAACAGCCGCAACGGAATGGTGTGGGCCTCGTCCAGGACCAGCAGCATTCCTTCGGCGGAATCAGACGTCGGCTCGAGATGGTCCATGAGAGCCAGTCGCATCTCTCCTTCCTCCAGATTGCGGAAGGGGAGTTTCAATTCGAAGAGAATGCTCTGTAGAAGAGATCGCCGAGTGGAGAGTTGAGTATTGGCCAGGAGCACGACCCGCATCCGCCTTCGGAAATGTTGGGCCAGCACTTGGCAGAGTAGCGACTTCCCCGTGCCGGCGGCCCCGATCACGACGCCGACTCCCTCGGCTCGATCCAAAGCTCGGACCAATGTTTGGCGAGCTTGTTCGATCGACTCTGCCGGGAAATAGTCGTCGGCCAAAGGGACCGCGGGGAACGGGGGCCGAGTGAAACCGTAGAATGCTTCGTACATGCCAAGACTTCCTTACAAGGGACTGGCCACACGTTACTGCTCGCCTAAACCGCATGGATTATCTCCTCACATCGGCATCTGGGGCCGAGCTGCTTCAGCCGGAAATCGGGAGGATGCACCGGCGATGGCCAGTGGGAGTTAGAATGACACTCGCGCGACAAAAAAATAAGTCGGGCCGGACGGCTGAAGCGGATGGTTTGGCGTCTGACTTCGCTCCCCCTGTCAACTCATCCCTGGTCATCCCCAACCGTGAGCCCCTAAACTCGTAGCTCCGCCAACCGGTGAACCGATCCACACTGCAAACCGATCCAACCCAAGAACCGGTCGGCTCTTCCGTGGGTTGCCCCAAGAGGTCATCGGCTCGCAGGTGAGGCCGCGAGTTTTCCATTTCGAGGACGTTGATGTTTCAGGTGAAGGTATGTGGCGTGACGAGTGCCGAGGATGCCGGCTTGGTGGCGGCGGCTCGGCCCGATGCAATCGGCTTGAATTTCTGCTCCACCAGTCCTCGGCTGATCTCCCTCGAGGTCGCTCGTCAGATTGACCAGGTATTGCCGGGGGAGATTGCGCGGGTGGCCGTCGTCGTGAATGCCGGCTTGGAAGAGATCGACGAGATTCGCCAAGCGGTTCGACTGGACTATTTGCAATTGCATGGTGACGAACCGCCAAGTTTTGTCGCGGAGGTCTCCGCTCGGTTTCCGGGGCTGCCGGTGATCCGAGCGTTTCGCTGTCGGCGGCGGGAGGGGGAAGAGATGCTTTCCGGAATCGTCCAATATGTAGACGACTGCCTGAAGTTGGCAGCGTCCCCGGCCGGCCTGCTCGTCGATGCCTACGATCCGAACCACTATGGTGGAACGGGGAAGACTTTGGACTGGGACCATTTGGCCGAACTCCCGCCGGAACTCCGGTCCTACCCTCTGATTCTGGCCGGGGGTTTGCGTCCGGACAATGTGGCGGAGGCGATTCGCCGATCACGGGTGGCAGCGGTGGACACCGCTTCGGGCGTGGAGCGGGAGGTGGGCCGGAAGGATGCCGAGTTGGTGCGAAGTTTTGTCGAATCGGCTCGGCGCGCTCTTCCTCCCCCGCCATAACCCCTCCAATGGTCGGTCATGTGGGTTGTGATGGGGACGCGGGGTCGTCATACTTGGAAAATTCGGTCGGACTCCAGACCGAAAGACTGGCACGCCGGGGAGTTCACCGACGGGGGATGGCGATGTGATTCGTGATCTGGCCGGAGGGAGGCGAATTCACCGGAAGTCGTGCCGTACCCGCGTGAAGTGAGAGGCAGAATCGGCGGGTAGGGTCCCGAGAGGCGGCTCGAAACGTCGTGGCTTGTCTCCGTACGAAACAAACTCATTGGCCAACTTTCGCCCCCACAGGAGGCTCACTCGTGGCACAGGCTGAAACGCAGACGGAAAAACTACCTTATCGCGTCAAGGATATCTCCCTGGCGGCCCTCGGCCGCCGCGAGATCATGCTGGCCGAAACCGAGATGCCCGGTCTGATGGCGTTGCGTGAAAAGTATGGTCCTTCCAAACCGCTCCAGGGGGCTCGGATCGCCGGTTGCCTTCACATGACCATTGAGACGGCGGTCTTGATTGAGACGCTGATCGAGTTGGGGGCGGAAGTTCAGTGGAGCAGCTGTAATATCTATTCCACTCAGGATCAGGCGGCCGCGGCGATTGCCGAGACGGGTGTTCCGGTTTATGCCTGGAAGGGAATGTCGGAGGAGGAGTTCTGGTGGTGCATTGAGCAGACGCTGATCTTCGCGGACGGCCAACCCCTGAACATGATCCTGGACGATGGGGGCGACCTGACGGCGTTGGTCCACAACAAGCATCCCGAGTTGCTGGCGGAGATCCGCGGCTTGTCGGAAGAGACCACGACCGGCATCAAGGAACTCCGCAAGATGCTGAAGGGTGGGAAGCTGAAGGTTCCCGCCATCAACGTGAACGACTCGGTGACCAAGAGCAAGTTCGACAACCTTTACGGCTGCCGAGAATCGTTGGCCGACGGGATCAAGCGAGCGACCGACGTGATGATCGCCGGGAAGACCGTGGTGGTTTGCGGTTATGGCGATGTCGGCAAGGGATGTGCCCACTCGATGCAGCGCTATGGTGCTCGGGTCATCGTCACCGAGATTGACCCGATCAACGCCCTGCAGGCGTCGATGGAGGGTTTTGAAGTGACGACCATGGAAGAGGCGGCGTCCCAGGGACACATCTTTGTGACGGCGACCGGTAATCGCGACATCATTCGTGGCGAGCACATGGAGCAGATGCGCCCTGAGGCGATTCTCTGCAACATCGGCCACTTCGACCTGGAAATTGACGTCGCCTGGTTGAACAAGCACCCCGACGCCAAGCGGCAGGAGATCAAGCCGCAAGTCGATCGCTACACCTTCTCGGACGGCCGGTCGCTCATCGTGCTGGCTCAGGGACGTCTGGTCAACCTCGGCTGTGCCACTGGGCATCCCGCCTTTGTCATGTCCGCGTCGTTCACCAATCAGGTTCTGGCACAGATCGCCTTGTGGACCGAGCCGGAGCGATTCGACATTGGGATCCATCTGCTCCCGAAGGAACTGGATGAGGAAGTGGCCCGGTTGCATCTCGGAAAGCTCGGCGTCAAGCTGACCAAGCTGACTCCCGAGCAGGCGGAGTACATCGGTGTTTCGGTGGATGGGCCGTTCAAGCCCGACCTCTACCGCTACTAGTGAGGCTCCGCCAGGGACGCCCAGTAAGCTCCAGCGTCTGCCAACTCGGAAGCAGGACGCTGAACCGGATGGACTGCCGAATGAACTCCGTCAAGCACCACACAAGGGATGGAGTGTTGCTGAGTAACTGACGGACACGGAGACGGATATTCCGGACAATGTTTTGTTCCGGACAATGTTTTGTTCCGGACAATGATTTCGGAATCAGATATCGGACACTGATATCGCACACTGACGGGCGGGAGGGTGTCGCGTGGCGACCACTTCCCGCCCTTTTTTCGTTGACGAATACCAAAGACTTTCAAGGACTACAGGCATGCCGGACATTCAGGCCTTTCGCGGCTTACGTTACGATTTGGGACATGTGGGGGAACTCTCGGACGTCGTGGCGCCTCCCTACGATGTGATCGACCCGCCACTTCAGGATGCACTCTACGAGAAGCATCCGGCCAATGTGATTCGGTTGATACTGAACCGCGACGAACCGGGCGATGACGCGTCGAACAATCGCTATTCCCGAGCCGCTCAGCTGCTGAAGAACTGGCAGCGGGAAGGGGTGTTGCAGCGGGAAGGGGAAGCGTCGCTCTATGTCTATCATCAGGTCTTCGAGCACCTGGGCCGGCAGCACGTCCGTCGCGGCTTCATGGCTCGAGTGCGTCTGGAACCGTTTGGCGAGGGAAAGATCTTCCCGCACGAGGAGACGCATGCCTCGGCCAAGGAGGACCGACTCAAGCTGACTCGAGCATGCCAGGCCAACCTCAGTCAGATCTTTGGGCTCTATCCCGATCCGCAAGAGGAAGCGGATCGAATTCTGGATGAGGCCATTGCCGGAGAGGCTCCGCTCGAAGCGGTCGATCACTTGGGCGTCAAGCATCGGCTCTGGATCATCCAGGACGGCGGAGTGGTTCGGCGGTTGACTACCTTCCTGGGAGGAAAGCCGCTGTTCATCGCCGATGGTCACCACCGGTATGAAACCGCGCTGAATTACCGCAACGAGCTGGCTGGGAACGGCGTGTTGGATGACAACCATCCGGCGAACTATGTCTTGACGATGTTGGTCAGCATGAGCGATCCGGGAATGATTGTGCTGCCGACGCATCGACTGTTTCGGGGGCTTCCACCGGTCGATTCGCAGACGTTGATCGACAAGCTCGCCGGCAACTTTGAAACTCGACTGGCCGGTGAGGGGGCCGACTTGGCCGAGTCGCTTTGGCAGCAGATCGAGGTGGAGGATGAGCAGGGACAGATGGCCTTCTACTGCGGCGCTGACCAGCGGTGGGTGATGGCCAAGGTGACGGTGGCGGGAGGCTTTTGTTTGCTTAAAGCCTCGGCCGACCATAGTGA
>JBJHCD010000099.1:0-11098 GCA_050485845.1 Pirellulaceae bacterium
GCTCTGTCCGGCGGGTCTTCGCGGCGGGGAACATCGGAGGGAATCCCCCAAGTTCGCTCGCGACCTCCGGAGGAGAGGGAATCGTATTTCCGCGATGTCACGAGCAAGACCGGAATCGACTTCACTTTCCAAAGTGGTCGCTCGGCAGGCGAGTATGCGATTCTCGAGTCGCTCGGGGGAGGCGTGGGGGTGGTCGATTTCGACCGCGACGGATGGGTCGACCTGATGTTCGCCGGCGGCGGGGACTTGGACAACAAGCTAGTGACGGCACTCCCCTGTGCACTTTTCCGCAATCAGGGTGGATTGCGGTTTGAAGAAGTAACCGAGCAGGCCGGCGTCGCGGCGGATGAGTTCTACAACCATGGCATCTTCCCCGCTGATTTCGATCAGGACGGCTTTCCCGATTTGGCGGTCAGCGGATACGGCGGAGTGCAACTGTTTCAGAATATGGGAGATGGAACGTTTCTGCATGTGGAGACGCTGGTCTCGCATGAAGAGTTGGCTTGGAGCACCAGCTTGGGTTGGGCCGATCTGAACGGCAATGGCCATTTGGACCTCTACGTCGCCCACTATGTGGATTGGTCTTGGGACAAGCATCCCATCTGTAGTTCGGGACGAGGGCAGCCTCGCGAGGTCTGTGCGCCTCGCGAATTTCAAGGGTTGACCGATGCGATCTATCTGAGCGATGGGGAGGGTGGTTTTCAGCCTCCTTCCGAGCCCATTGGGTTGGTGCCTGAAGGCAAAGGCTTGGGAGTCACGATTGGGGACGTGAATGATGATGGCAGGGTCGATATCTACGTCGCCAATGACACGACGGAAAACTTTCTGTATTTGAATCAGGGGGACGGCACCTTTCGCGAGGTCGCTGCCATGGCGGGCGTCTCGGGAGATGACGTCGGCATCGATACCGGAAGCATGGGCGTGCTGATGGCGGACCTGCATGGCAGCGGAGTCGCGGATATTTGGGTGACGAATTTCGAACGTGAATTGTTCGGGCTCTACCGGAATGAAGGGGATGGATTGTTTCTCCATGTCAGTCGGAGTGCCGGGCTGGCCGTCCTGGGTGGGCTCTATGTCGGATTCGGCACCGTGGCCATTGATCTGGATTACGATGGAGACCTGGACCTGGTCGTGGCCAATGGACATGTCTCTTACCATTCAGAACATACGCCGCTTCAGCAACGGCCGATTCTCTTGAAGAACAATGGGCGAGGCCGCTTTCGGCTGCTCGATGAAGGGGGGTATTTCGGCCGCGAGCACACCGGGAGGGGGCTCGCTTACGCGGATTTGGACAACGACGGCGCTTGGGAGTTGATTTTTACTCATGTCGACGAGCCGGTTGCCATTCTGAGCAGTGCCCCGGCCAACCATGATTCGTGGTGGATGGTTCGCCTGGTGGGAAGATCGTCCAATCGAGACGCGATTGGGACCACGGTGCGCGTCGTGGTGGAGGGGTTGGAGGAAAATGGGGACTCGGGAACCGCGAATCGGCCGGGCAATTTTGAGCGACGCCATTATGAGCGACTCTGGATGCTCAACGGTGGCGGAAGTTACTTGTCACAAAGTGATTCCCGCCTGTTGCTGGTCGTCCCACCGGCCGTCGCCGACTGGGAGGATCCCGACGCGAAGGATCGGCTGGAAGCGGAAGTTCGCTGGCCGTCGGGGCACGTGGAGCGATTCCCGCTCGATCCGAACGGGCGTAGCTTGACTTGGCGGGAAGGGGAGGGGATCGCCTCGCCGGATCCACGTCGAGACGCGCGTTCGGATAGTTAAGCGGGAATCCCCGAGCAGAAACTTCCGAGCAGAAACTTCCGAGCAGAAACTTCCGAGCAGAAACTTCGGGGGGGAGGGGGAGAGGCCGGTTTCGGATAATCGCTCGAATCCCTATAATATCCCGACGATTTGCCGGACCGACCGAATTTGATTATCCGTATACCGTCGCTCGATTTGTAGGGAGTGGTGGTCTTTCGCGGAGCGGTAGGTGCCCGGTTCTTTCAAATCCACTCTACCTTCGTATTCTCTCGAGGAGTCATCACGTGGGCGCAGGCAGGTATTTGTTCACCAGTGAATCCGTCAGCATGGGCCATCCCGATAAATTGGCGGATCGCATTTCCGATAGCGTGCTCGATGCGCTGCTCGCTCAAGACCCGACCAGCCGAGTGGCCTGTGAGACCCTGGTGACCACCGGGATGGCCATGATTGCCGGCGAGATTACGAGCAAGGCGGTTATCGATTACAGCGATGTGATCCGCAAGGCCATTTCTGGTGCCGGGTACACCGATGACGATGCGGGGATCAATGCCGATACTTGTGCCGTATTGGTGTCCGTCGGCCGCCAAAGCCCCGATATCGCTCAGGGGGTCAACGACGACCAAGCCTCCGGGAAGGATGTCGGAGCGGGAGATCAAGGGTTGATGTTCGGCTATGCCTGCAATGACACCGACGAGCTGATGCCCCTTCCCATTGCCCTGGCGCATCGAATCATTCACCGCATTACCGAAGCGCGGCAGCAGAACGAAGTCTCCTGGTTGCGTCCCGATAGCAAGAGTCAGGTGACTGTGGAATTCGAGGGGAATCGACCGGTCGGTATCCACACGGTGGTCGTTTCCACTCAGCATACCCCGGACGTTTCCCAGGAAGAGATTCGCGATTTCGTGGTCAACCGAGTCGTCACGCCGGTCCTGCCCGCGGAGCTGATTCGGCCCGACACGATCTATCACATCAATCCCACGGGGCGATTCGTGGTTGGCGGACCTCATGGCGATTGCGGCCTCACCGGACGCAAGATCATCGTCGACACCTACGGTGGTTGGGGACGGCACGGAGGCGGGGCGTTTAGCGGCAAGGATCCGACAAAAGTCGACCGCAGTGCCGCTTACATGGCTCGCCACGTGGCCAAGAACATTGTCGCCGCGGGACTGGCCGACCGTTGTGAAGTCCAGCTTGCCTATGCGATCGGCGTGAGTGAACCCGTCAGCGTGCATGTGGACACGCAGGGGACCGGACGAGTGGAAGATGAGCGGATTTGTGAATTGATTCGCTCCACGTTCCCACTGACGCCGCGCGGAATTATCGAGTATCTCGAGTTGCAACGCCCGATTTATACCCCAACCAGTTCGGGAGGGCATTTTGGGCGGAGCGAACCGGAGTTTACTTGGGAGAAGACGCACCGAGCGGAGGAGCTTGCCGAAGCGGCGGGTGTTCAATTGGCGGCTCGCTGATGTGGAGGTCGTCGGCATCGCAAGGTGCCGAATCCCCTCGGGTTCGGCGGATCGAGGACCATCGTCCCACTCAGGGGGATGCTCTCCTTCATCCGCCGACGCTCGATCGCCGGCATCTTCTTCAAATGCTGGGCCGCTGTGTCGTTCTGACGGCGGCCAGCAGTTTGGTCGCCGTGACTCTCTGGCTGCTGGCGCGGCGTCTGTCGGCTCCCCTGCAGCCTCTTTCTTCCCTCACCTTGGTCCTGCTGGGCCTGCTTTTCGCGGCGGTCGCGGCCGGGCTGCGATCATTGTGGTGGATGTCGTCGGCTCGCTTATCAGCTCGGTCGCCGTCGAACCGACTTGATTCCGAATCAGGCTCCCGACTCCCCCTGTTGATCTCCTCGGGAATTTTGTTGTCGCTGGGGGTCGGTCTCAGCATTCCCGGCACGAACGGACTGGCTTGGCTGCTGTTCGGCGCCATCTTGGTTCTGGGAGAATTCCTTGCCTGGAGGGGGATGTCGGCACATATCCGCGGCCGGGAGGAGACGACGGACTTCCCCTTGAGAACGACGGAAGGCCGGGATGATTTGCCCGAGCTTCCTGCCTGTCCAGCGGGGGAAAATCTGGTTCAGCAGTCGGTGCGCTCGATTGGCAATGGCCAGGAAATCGTGCGGGTGGAATACCGTTGTGAGTTTCTCCCGGGGGAGCGACAACAGGTGGCGCACGTCCTCTTTCAGCCCCCTTTTTCCAGCCGCCCGGTCATCGAGGCCTCCCTGGTGGAAGCCCGCCACATAACCCTGAAAGTGGCTCAGGCCGAGACGTACGGAGTGCGTCTCGAGTTGCGGCGCAGGGGAGAGTGTTCGAGGTCTGATACCGTGCGAATCCAATTGAAGGCCACCGCGTCAGTCGATTCGTGATCCTGTTTGGTGGGGCCTGCGGTCAAGCCTCTGGACCGACGTTCACTCGAATAGCTGCCTCAGCTGTTCGACGATGCGAGGCGTGGGAAGGTCGGGGCGGTCATGGATGAGATAGACAAAATTGTCGGCCAGCACTTCCTCGGGATGAATGATGTAATTCGTGTTGATTCCGATGTTCCAGTACAGGCAGGCTCGATCCGGATTCAGCAACAGGGGCTCTCCTTTCCGCTGGAGGACCTGGAAACTCTCCCTGCTCGACGACGATCCCGTCGCCCGTCTGGAGCGGAGGGTGGGTGAATCGGGAGTGGCTGGTTCTTGTTGAGGCTGGAGGGCGACGAGTTGAAATTGGAGGAGGGCGAAGAGAGACGAGGGGCCATCCTCGCGGAAGGGGCTGCGGGCCAAGAGAAGTGGAGCGGCGGGGAGGACTTCACCTTGGTGGACCACCCAGAGAAAACAATCGATTTTCGGGGCATCTGGATTGGTGATTTTTCGGTCTGCCAGTGGAGCGGGAAGTTCGAGCGGCTCCATCGGTTCGAAGCCGACGATTCCATAGAGTTTGGGTCGCAAGCCGGGATTTTGGTTGCTGAGAACATGAAACAATTCGTGTGTCAGCAGATGTTCCAATTCCTCGGGGCTCTTTTGGTCCATTCGCCGTGGAATGACGATGGCTTCCTGGCGGCAGTAGGCAGCTCCGCTTTCCATCTCTCCTCGAGTGCGAACGAGCCAGATCCGCTCTGGCCAGGGAATGTGGAAGCGAGCCAATTTGGGGCGGAGGGCGGACAGGGTTTCGCGATACCGGGTCAGTTCCTCGGCTTCCCAGTCGACCACGTCTTCGCGGATGGCTGCCAGCAGTTCCGCTTCCGTGGCACCCGACTTCCCGACGCGAATCTCGCGGTCGAAGCGGCTCAGTGATTCGAGGAATCGATCGGGGCGGCTCAGCAGACGCTCTCCCTCGGCTCGCGTCGCGAAGTGAATCGTGGTGTCCGGAGTCAGTAACAGTTCGGTCCCCCAGACCAGTCCCTGGTTGGAGGTCATCGACAGGACTGCCGACAGGAAGGCCACGAGAAACGCCCATGGGGGAGTCTGCAGGGGTGCCTGCAAGGCCGAGAGGAGAAACGAGACGGTTTGACCGCTGGATAGGTACTGGGAAGCCGGGCGAGTTCGAAAGGGGACCTGGGGTGGGCGTGGAGGGTAATCGGGCCGGGACATTGGAACCGAAGTGCGAAAGGGGAGCGGCTGGAACTCGGAGTGCATGGGTTGGTCACCTTGGCCGCTGGGGCCGACTGGGGAGACGTGAGGGGGATTGGGGCCCGGGTTTGCCGATGGGAAGGGGGACGATATTCTGGAGGCTTATCTGGGCATGTATCGATCCGCCGAGGCTCACTTTGGGTCTCGAACTGGGAGGGGTGGATCGGGTTGCCAAGTCGTCTCCCGTTACCGAAGGAAGAGACCTGATCACATGGCACGCTGGCCGCACCATACATGGACGACAATTGTGACTTACGGAGCGGTCTTCGTGGCGTTTCCAATTCTCTGCTTTTTGGCTTACGCCTATGTCCGAGGTTGGACGCCATTTTGAAATTTGAATCTCTCATGGAATCTGAATCTCAGTCCGAATCTCGTTCGGAAACGGAAGGAGTCGCTTTATGTTACACGCTTTGATCATGGCGGGAGGAGCGGGGACGCGGTTTTGGCCGGCTAGTCGCCAACAACGTCCCAAGCAGTTATTGAATCTGGCGGGTGACCGTTCGATGATTCAGGCCACGATCGATCGACTAGGTGAGCTGGTACCGCCGGAACGTGTAATGGTTCTGACCAACGAGGTTCTGACGGAGGCGATTGGCGAGCAACTCCCCGAGCTTCCAGCTCAGTCGATTCTCGGGGAACCCTGCAAGCGGGATACGGCCCCGTGTGTCGCGTTGGCGGCTGCTCTGATGGTCAGGCGAGATCCCGAGGCGACGATGGTTGTGCTTCCCGCCGACCATATCATTCAACCGGCGGATCGATTTCGGGCCTCGATCGCACAGGCAACTCGACTGGTTGATGCCCAGCCCGGCACACTTGTGACTTTTGGAATTCCTCCCACCTATCCCGCGCCGACCTACGGTTATATCGAGCGGGGTGAGAGGCTGGCCGGCGATGCGGGCGGGGAGGGGCGGGAAGATCCCGAAGCCTTTCAGGTTCGGCGGTTTCGTGAGAAGCCGAGCATTCCGCAGGCGGAGGAGTTTCTCGCCTCGGGCGGCTTCTACTGGAATGCGGGGATCTTTGTCTGGAAAGCTCGCACGATCGTTCAGGTACTGACCGACTTTGAACCAGAGATGATGCAGGCCATCTCGCGGATCGCCGACGCGGCCCAGAGCGATTCGTTTCTCGAAGTGTTTCGGACTGAATTTGAAGGAATTCGAGGAAAATCCATCGACTATGCCGTCTTGGAACGATACGACGACGTCGTGGTGATACCGGCGGACTTTCAGTGGGATGATGTCGGAAACTGGCTCTCCTTGGAGAGAACTCGAGGGACGGACGTGGACGGCAACACGGTTGTGGGGAACCACGTCGGACTAAGGACCCGCAATTCGATCATTTGCAGCGATAAGAATCATCTGGTGGTAACCTTGGGGCTGAAGGATTGCATCATCGTCCAGACGCCGGATGCCACCCTGGTGGCCGACAAGAGTGACGAAGAGGCCATACGCCAAATAGTGCCCAAGCTGCGAGAGTTGGGATGGGAGCACCTGCTGTAGTGGCCCAGTCGTGGAGAGAATGATGAGCCATCTCCCTTCCCATGGAAGATTGGCCGGGATCGATTACGGCCATAAGCGAATCGGCATTGCGGTCACGGATCCCGATCAGGTCTTGGCCACTCCTTGGGAGAACTACACTCGGCGGGATGCCCGACTGGACGCCGAATACTTTGCGAACCTGGTGGCTCGGGAAAGTCTGGTGGCGTTCGTGATCGGTCTGCCGATTTATCCGAGCGGGGATGAAAGCGACAAGTCACGCGAGGCTCGGCGATTTGGTGAGTGGCTGGGGGCGCTGACCGGATTGCCGATCGGTTATGTCGATGAACGCTACACGACCCGCCAAGCCAATCAGCTCCTCGGGGAAGCTCGGCTTACTCGCAAGCAGCGACAAGCGCGGCGCGACATGCTGGCTGCCCAGATCATCTTGCACAGTTACCTGGAGTCTCCCGAATTCGCTCTGCTTCCTCCAGAAGAATTATGACTTCGGGAGTGCCCGTCATGGGATTCAGTCATGGGAGCCCGTCATGGGAGTAACTCCTCGAGCAATTTTGCTTGCTCGACGAGGTCTTCCTCTTGGAACCCTTGCCACAGACCTCGAATCCGCTGTTGGTCGTCCAGGATGATTGTGGTGGGATAGCTGAAACCGCCCCTGAAATCAGCCACGTCCGAGAGGTGTCGGCGGGTCACTTGTCCCGGATCGGTGTAGATCGGGATTTCGAGCCCTTCGCGATGGAGAAATTCCTTGGTCTTACGTTCCAGTTCCGTAAGAGGCAGGGGGTCGTCGCACGAAATGAACAAGAATCGAATTCGATCGTCCTCTCGCCACTGGGCATGCAGCTTGGCCAAGTGAGGAAGTTCGAGTCGGCAAGGAAAGCACCAAGTGCCCCAGAAATTAAGCAGGGAGACTTGGCCCGCGAGATCTTGGCTGGTGACGGGAGTGGCTTGGTTGTCCGGGGGCTCGACGGACGAAGTCTTTCGGGGCTCGATGGTCGCGGTGAGCGAATCATCGGTCGTCGGTTGTTTGGTGGAATCGTCGGCGACTTCCTCGTTGGCTTGGCGTGGTGCCGAGTTGGTCGAGGAATCGGGCCCATTCCCGTTGTTGGGTATATCCGAAGGCTGCTCGCCGAGTGGCTCGTCGGGTGGCTTGTCGGATTCGGATCGTCCGGCGCCGGTTTCCGGAAGTGGGTAGAGTGTCACATCCGTGAGAACGCGTCCCACGGCCGGGTGTTGTATTCCCTGGTTTGTGGCTCCCCGGTGGCGGAGCAGCGGATAGGTGACAACCAGGACGAGAAAGAGAAAAATGAGCAGCCAACTTCGAGTTGCTGAAGGGGGCTGGGGCCGGGAGCTGTCGGCAGGTGTCGGAGACGGGGGGGCCGGTGGATTATTCAAGGTGGGATTCCCGCTTGTGGAAGGAGTTTCAGACGGGAGGTCCGATGGGATGGTGGAAAAGAATTCTGGGATGGAATTCTGGAAAGTAACGGGGGCTCGGTTGCCGGAGCCGGTCCTCAGCCCAGCAACGCACGGTCCCGTGGCAACGGGGCGCTAACAACGGGTGGTGGGACAACGGGCGGGCATCACTGGATTATATCACGAGCGTTGGGAGGAATTGCGACCATGGAACCCTTGGAGACGGGATCGTATGAAGTGGAGATGAAGTTTCCGGTGGCGGATCCATCGAAACTGCGGCAGCAGCTGCTGGGGATGGGGCCCGAGCGGGAATCGGTTGTGGAGCAGGTGGACCTTTATTTCGCCCACCCGCAGCGAGACTTTGCGGTGACGGACGAGGCCTTTCGGCTGCGGAGTGTGAACGAGTCGAATTATTTCACGTACAAGGGGCCGAAGCTGGGGCAGGTGGCCAAGACGCGTCAAGAGATCGAAATTCCACTTGGATCCGGTCACGAGTTTGCTCGGCAAGCCGAGGCCATGCTGGTGGCACTGGGGTTCGAGCCGGTCGCGCGGGTCCAGAAGACTCGGCAGAGTTTCGCCTTTTCCTGGCAGGGCTGGGACCTGGAGGCGGCCTTGGACGACGTCCACCGAGTGGGGGAGTTTGTGGAACTGGAGGTGTTGGTCGATGGGAGTCGAGTGGAGCTGGCCCAGCAGATGCTGCTCGACCTGGCTCGGCAGTTGGGATTGAAGAATTCGGAGCGGCGGAGCTATCTCGAGTTATTGCTCGAGCAGCGTAATAATCCATAGGGTGTCTTGGGATTACTCAGAACGAAAATTGCCCGGTCTGGCTGGCGGTTGTCGCTCTAACCTCCTTCAACCGCTCAACTTCTTCGTTCCCGTTCTACCGTTGGGATTTGGCCGTATCGCGGGAGCCCCAAGAAAATTGCCCGGGGGAGAAATTTTCGCGAAACCTTGGAACGTCGGAGGTGTTTGTCTTTCTGGCGGCTTGGCATGACCCGTGGGAGTCGTCTTGGTTGCTCTCACGTTTTCTCAAGCGGTCTTTGACGATTGCACCCCCAGCCCGGTCAATGGTGGCCTTTGTGTTGCCATTGATCGGGCTTCCCTATTATTGGGGGGGATTCACAGGGCAAGACAATCACTCGCTGATTGGCTCAACCAAGCTCCCCTCCGTGTCGGTCCGGCTCGACCAGACGTGGGCCAAGCAGGTCCCGGTCAGCATGCATCCGAATGTATAGACCGCCGGGGCAATGGCGATCGAGGGAGAATCGGGAAAGAGGAAACTAGCCAAACCAACTCCCACTCCGGCATTCTGCATGCCGACCTCCAGAGTGAGGGCCCGCCGCATCCGGTGATCCAATCCCATGGCCCTGCCGGCGATTTGTCCGGCCAGGTAACCGCCGGCATTCAGCAGCAGCAGGGCGCCGAGCATGGCGGGGGCAAGCTGAGTGAAATGTTGGCGGTTTTTCGCCACCACGGTCACCACAATCAGCAAGATGGCCAGATTCGCCAATGTTCTTGGGAGCGGAGAGTGGCCGAGCCAGGCCGTGGAGGCTCGTTGCCGGATGACGAAGCCGAGGAGCACCGGCAGTACGACCACGGCGGTCATATAGAGGGCCGATCGTAGGAGGGTGGGGGTCTGCTCTCCCGCCCAGGTGCCAAGCGTCATGAGGATGGCCAGGGGGACCGCGATCGGGGAGATCAGCGTGGCGGAGGTGGTGAGACTCACCGAATAACTCGCATTCCCACCCGCTTTGAGGGTAAGGACGTTGGAGGCCATGGCGCCGGGGACGCAGCCGACCATGACAACTCCAATGAGTTGCTGTTCGTCCTGAATCAACAACCGCCCCACCGACCACGCCAGGAGGGGCATGACGCCATACTGCGTCGCTGTTCCCCCCGCCACGCATCGCCACTGACGGGCCACCTGCCGTGCTTCATCTCGAGGGATCATCAGCCCAATGCAGAACATGGCCACGATGATCAGCAGGTGAATGGATCGGTCGATCCAGGGGAAGGGATCGAGTGCCGAAGGCAGGATTTCGGGCCAGAGGTAGGCGAGCGAGGCGAGGGCAATGAGCCAGGGGAGGAGGAATCGATCTAGCATGTTCGGGGAATTCCCGGTACAGGGTTCCTGGTCGCAGTACGGAAAAATGCTGGCAGTGGGCTTGCCGTGCTGGTAGTGTACTACAGGGTTGACTCCCGATATGCAGGGGCGATAATGAACCCGCGTGAAGGATGTCGATCTGTGACGATTTTTTGGTTCGTTCCTCTCGATAGGGTAAAGGGAACTCATGATGAAAGCACGTTATCTATTGGCCAGTTCGGTCGGCTTGGCAATTTTCGCCGCCACGCTGTATGCCGCTGAAGTCGACTTGAAGGATGTGAAATGCATCCTGAATCCGAAGGGTCCGGCGAAGGCCGAAACCGCGGTCGACTACAAGGGAGGCAAGGTCTTTTTCTGCTGTCAGAACTGCCCGAAGAAGTTCTCCGAGGAACCGGCCAAGTTTGCGGTGAAGGCGAATCACCAGCTGGTTCAGACGAAGCAGGCCAAGCAGGAGAAGTGCCCGCTGAGCGGTGGCCCGCTGAACCCGGAGCAGTCGGTGAAGGTGGGAGAAGTCTCGGTTTCCTTCTGCTGCGCCAACTGCAAGGGGAAGGTCGCTGCCGCCGAGGGTGATGAGCAGGCCGAATTGGTCTTCTCGGACACCGCGTTCGCCAAGGCCTTCAACTCGGTGCTTCGGCGAGAGTGCCTCTCGCAACACTACTTTATCGATGAAGGGGACGCCCAGCGGGTCCTCGACCGATGGCGGGCCGACTACAATCACTTCCGACC
>JBJHCD010000100.1:0-1231 GCA_050485845.1 Pirellulaceae bacterium
CCCCGGAGGCTGGAGGGTGAGCGTTGCGGCCTCGGAACGTTCCCTCGAAAAAAAGCGGGCTTGCTCGGCCGCCAGAGGAGTTTGTGTTGGGGGGGTGTAGCTGGCCAGTAGTGGCCCCGCTGTAGCATGTCCGACGGAGGCCACGTTTGGAGTGGCGTCGGCTAACAGGGCATCGGAAGGAACAGGGCCTCGGAAGACACCCTTCCGATGTTGTCCCGATGTTGTCAGCTACTTCGAGTCGAGTTGAATCACGCCGTTCCAGTTGTAGGGGGGGGTGCGGTTGTGCTGAGCGATAAAGACGGTCAAGAAGTCCTTCACTCGATCCTCGGCCGGGACGTGATGAAGGAGCCGAAACGCCCGCTCCCAATCTCCCGACTGCAGGGCGTCCAACGCCGACTCATAAGCTCGAAGATGATCGTCCGACAACGTCGGATCATCGTTCCAAGCCGGAAGCAATTCACAAACTTCCAGGTCCTGCTGCAAGCCATACGGACGAACTCGAGCCACTCGGCGAAACCGCGCCTGGTCCGGGGTGAGGGCTTCCCGAGCCCGTTGGGCGGTCGCTTCATCCAGAAGAATGGGAGCCTGCAGCCGTTTGGTCATGGTTTCCAACCGAGCGGCCAAGTTGACCACCGGTCCGAAGACCGTCACTTTCACTTGGTCAATCGTCCCAATCCGCCCCGCAACCGCTCGGCCCGTGGCGATCCCAATTCCAACTCGAAAGTCCTCGAGGGCCGATCGGCTCCCATCATCCCCCCCTTCCGATCCACGAGCGAAATCATGTCGAATCGCCAAGGCCGCTCGGCAAGCCTGCGGAATCGCTTCCGATTGGGGCAATGGCCAACCCCAGAACCCCATGGCCGCGTCACCATGAAAATCTCCCACCACTCCCCCTTGGTCGAGAATGTGGTGAGTCATCACGCCAAGGGCCTGGCTTACCCGCTCGAGTAACTCCAGCAAGTGGCCACTCGCCTGCTCCGCGCTCCGCGAAAACCCGCGGAGGTCACAAAACAGGACCGTGACTTCGGTTTCGCGCGGCGACAAGGCTCGATGAGGGTCCTGCCCGGCCAGCGCGTCAAGCACCAAGGGAGAAAAGAACTGGCGCAGACTGGCCTGATTCCGCTCCAACAGCCGGACTTCTCGGAGGCTGCTGAGCGTGGAGGCGGCGAGTTCCGTGAATTTCAGTTCGTCTCGCAGGTCGAACGGGTCCGATGCCCCGGCGGGTCATCGA
>JBJHCD010000100.1:1241-11054 GCA_050485845.1 Pirellulaceae bacterium
GCGTGACTTCCCCGTGACGTAGATGGCCCAACCACGACACGACTCCCCTGGAATCGGAGTGCAAAATGCCCAATCGGCGTCGTCGGTCTGAGTATAAGCGGATGTCGAGGGGCCCAGCGTGTCTCGCCAAAGATAGAGAAGACTTTCCTGCTTCTCCATCGCCCGCCGAATCAGTCGCTCACTCGGGGCAAAATCCCCATCCGCCGTAAAGCGGCGATCCCAATGCAGCACGCGGACCTGAGTCGCATCGTCCGGAGCATCCGCCGGGGAAGAATCTGGTTGGTCGGTAACTGGTTTCTTAGTATCTGTATTTGGTTTCTCGGTACCGGGTTTGCCCGTTTCCAGTTCCCCGACATCCGATTCCGCGCCTTCTGGAATTACGGCATCGGGTAACGCCGCGTTTGGTAACGCCGCGTCTGGTTTGGCCGTGTCTGGTTTGGCCGTGTCCCGTTTCGGCCCGGCCGACCTCAAAAACCTCCGCTGTGCCGATTTTGGTTTGGCCTCGTTGGCCTGGAAAGCATCCGGTTTCGCGGTCTCCAGCAGTGACTCGGAGTCAAATACGGGAAAATCGTTTCCGTCGTCGGGAACAATGGCCACAATGGCGACGGCCGACGCGCCGGGGATGCCGGTCATGAGAACATTGACCAGACGAACGAGCAGTTCTTCGTCACTGCCGGCCCCCTTGATCAGTTCCGGGAGACGGCAGAGGACTTCAATTCGCTGGTCGGCGTAACGATAGCGGGCATTCTGGAGGACGTTCGAACTGTAGCTTTTCTCCGTAATCGGATGAGGGGCATCCAACGATACCTGGGCCTGGGCCGAGGTGAGCGTGAAGGTCGTCGAGCCAATCACAAAGTGCTCACCGGGGCGGAGCGAAAAACTATCCCGCTGGCGTCCTCGCACGAAGATGGGATTCTGCGATTCGGGAAGTTTCTCCACCAAGAGGCGGCCATCGCGCCAACTGACCTCGGCATGCCGGCGGGAGATCTGTGAATCCCAGGGTACGGACCAAGTCCCAGCCGCTCGTCCCAGGATATACCGATGCCCCTCCTGTAACGTTCGCCGCCAACGGTGCGTGGCGTCGCCTCCCTGTGCAACCAGATCGGGCATGGGTGGGTTCCCCACCGAAAAATGAAAGTGTCGCTAAAATTCGGCGGAACCGGGGGTTCGCGGAAAGGGAATGACATCCCGAATGTTGGCCATTCCCGTCACAAATTGTATCAGTCGTTCCAACCCCAGCCCGAACCCGGAATGCGGAACCGTCCCGAATCGCCGCAGATCGAGGTACCACCAGTACTCGGCTGGATCAAGTTGCTGTTCCACCATCCGCTGCTCGAGCATCTCCAGACGCTCTTCCCGCTGGCTACCCCCGATGATCTCCCCCACTTTCGGAACGAGCACATCCATGGCTCGAACCGTCCGCCCATCGTCATTCACTCGCATGTAAAAGGGCTTGATCGTCCGGGGATAGTCATGGAGGATCACCGGTCCCTGGAAGTGCTTCTCCGTCAGGTACCGCTCGTGCTCGGACTGCAAATCGACCCCCCACTCCACGGGAAACTCAAACCGTTCACGACTGGCCTGAAGCAGTTGGACCGCTTCCGTGTAGGGGACGCGATGGAACTTGGTTTGCAAAACCTGATGCAGGACGTCGTGAACGGAGTCGTCAATCTGCTGGTGGAAGAAGGTCATGTCGTCGGGGCACTGATCCACCAAGTCCTGGATGACCTGCTTCAAGAACCGTTCGGCCAGGTCCATGTTGTCCTGGAGGTCGAAAAAAGCCATCTCGGGCTCCACCATCCAGAATTCGGCCAGATGTCGCGAGGTGTTCGAGTTCTCCGCTCGAAACGTCGGACCGAACGTGTAAACCTTGCTCAGCGCCGTCGCGAAAATCTCCGCCTCCAGCTGCCCGCTGACGGTCAAGTAGGCGGGCCGCTGGAAGAAGTCGAGCGAGTAATCGACGGGCTTGGACGAGCGGGCCGATTCGGTCGGATCCAACGTGGTGACGCGGAACAGGGCTCCCGCCCCCTCACAGTCGCTGGCCGTGATGATCGGCGTCTGGATGTAGAGGAACCCTTCCCGCTGGAAGAATTGATGAATTGAATTCGAGACGCAGTTTCGCACTCGAGAGATCGCGCCGAACGTATTCGTTCGAGGGCGTAGATGAGCCCATTCGCGGAGCTTTTCGAACGAGTGGCGTTTTTTCTGCAGCGGGTACGATTCGGGGTCTGCCCAGCCCAGCACGGAAATTTCCGTCGCGTGCAATTCGGTCGATTGACCTCGTCCCTGCGAAGGCTTGAGTTCCCCCGACACCGCCACGCTGCAGCCGGCCGACAGTCGGCGGACCTCGGACTCGTAGTTCGGAAGCTTCCCGTCCAAGATCACTTGCAGGTTGGCCAGCGAACTGCCGTCGTTCAGTTCCAGGAAGCTGAAGCCCGCCTTGGAGTCGCGCCGTGTCCGTACCCAACCCTTCACGAGGAGATTCTGACCGAGCAGTTCTTCGCGGCGGGCGTCCCGTACGGTGGCTCGTTTCATCTACTCAATCCCCTCGGCTGCCAGCCATCTTTCCGCGTCCAGAGCGGCCATGCATCCGGTACCGGCCGAGGTGATCGCTTGGCGGTAGTTGTCGTCAGCCACGTCGCCGGCGGCAAACACACCAGGAACGCTGGTGTCGGTGCGGAACGATTTCGTCCAGCGGATATAGCCCTTGTCGTTCATGTCAATCTGACCACGGAGAAATTCCGTGTTGGGCGTGTGGCCGATCGCCAGGAACATTCCGGCCGCTTCGAGTTCCTTGGTTTCCTCGGACTTGGCATGACGAACCCGGACGGCGGTGACACCCTCTTTTTCCGTCCCCAGGACTTCGTCGATATGATGTTCCCAGACGATGTCGATCTTCTTGTTGTTGAAGGCCCGATCCTGCATGATCTTCGACGCGCGGAGCTGATCGCGGCGATGGATCAGGTAGACGGTGGAGGCATATTTTGAGAGGTAGCTGGCCTCTTCCACGGCCGAGTCTCCACCACCGACGACGACCAGCGGCTTGTTGCGAAAACGGGGGAGAGCCCCATCGCAAACAGCACAGGCACTGACCCCTCGATTCTTGTAGGCCGATTCGGAATCGAGTCCCAGATAATTCGCTCGAGCACCGGTCGCCACGATCACCGAGTGCGTTTCCACCTCCTTCCCCTCGCTCGACTTGACGCGATAGGGGCGTTGGGAAAAATCGACCTCCACAATGTCATCCGTGATGATCTTCGTCCCGAAATTTTCGGCCTGCTGCCGCATCAGATGCATCAGCTCGGGTCCCGTTACCGCATGCTTTTCCTCCTCGAAGGGCTCGAGCATCGAACGGTATTTCTCGTCCAGGGCCGACCCCAGGAACTGCGACAATTTCCCCGCGGGAAAGCCGGCATAGTTTTCCACTTCCGTCGTCAAGCTCAACTGCCCCAGGGGAAGCGTGCCGTTGACTCGATTCTCTTCCGTGATGGCCCCCTCGAACACGAGAGGTTGAAGATTGGCTCGAGCAGCATAGATGGCGGCCGACCAACCGGCCGGGCCACTGCCGATAATGACAACATTCTCCGCCACAACGATAGTCCTTCCTGAGTTGAAAAATCGGGAGATCGCGTCGCCGACCGGCGCGGCGCCCCCCAAGATTGGTTCTCGTTCGCCCAACTGACTTGCCTGGATGATTCGCTTACAAGGCCGCCTACCCGACGAAGCAGATTATAGGCGCATCGGCGAACATTCCAACGGGAGAGAAATGCGGTCAGGACGAACCATCTTCGGCCGAGATGGCTCGGAGGATGCGAAATGCCGTCCGGTCTCCCAGGATTCCGGGTGAAGCCAAGAAGCGGGGCACCCCCCCCACTCGGACTTCCAAGGGTTCATCCACCCCATGGTCCGTGGTGATGATGTCCCCCACGCTCAGATCGTGTAGCTCATGACGCCCGATCCGAGTTTCGGCCAAGCCAACTCGAACTTCCACCCGCGACTTGGGCGGCCTGGAAGTTGCCTCCTCGAATTCCGCAGCCCGTCCGGATGGCCCTCCCACCTGTCCACCGGCCCCGTCACCGCTTTTCGCTCCGATCGTGCTTCGGGACTCACATCGTAGCGACTCCAGCAGCCTGGTCGGCCAGGCCAAAGAGACCATGCCACCGGTGCCGCCAAGAGTGATCTCGAATCGGACCCCTCGCACGGTCGATCCAAAGGGACGCTCGACTCCGTCGGCCTCGTCATCACTTCCCTTGGCGAAGTCCAATCCACACCCGCCGATCCCCCAGACACGCTCCAGGGAGCGAGTCAGCCATTTCAGGATTCGCCGAGCGAGCTGGATTTCCATGTCTGTCAACGGACGCTTGGGCAATGGTTCGGCTGTCGGCCCGCCACCCAGCATCCGGTCGAGCATTGGATGAAGCACCGCCGGATTCATGTCGAGCCAGATGGATTCACACCACGATTCGGCCGTGATCCAGTACAGGCATGTCGGCTTCTCGAGTTGCTCGAGGAATTCGGCCCCGGTCAGTTCGCGATCTTCCTGGAGGCGAACTTGGACGTCCAGGCGAAGTTCCCTGGAAAGGGAAGTCTCCAATTCGCAAGCGAATCGCTCATGGTTCCGGCGCCAACCGTCGTCCTGCATGATACGTCCCCTTCCTAGCGGACTTGCCCCGATCCATAGACGACGTACTTGTAGGTCGTCAATTCCCGTAGCCCACAGGGGCCTCGGGCGTGAAACTTGTCCGTGCTGATTCCGATCTCCGCTCCCAAGCCGAACTCACCTCCATCATGGAAACGCGTGCTCGCGTTCACCATCACGGCCGCGCTGTCGACTTCCAACGTGAACTGTTTTGCCGAGGGGAGATGCGTCGTCACAATCGTGTCGGTGTGTTTCGAGCCGTATCGGTTAATGTGCGTGATCGCTTCTTCGATCGAAGGGACCACCCGAACGGAAATGACCGGGCCCAGGTACTCTGCCGCATAGTCCTCTTCCGTGGCGGGACTCGCTTGGGGAATGGCCGATCGGACTGCTTCGTCCCCCCGAAGTTCGACCCCCTTCTCCCGGAGCGCGGAAGCGACTCGCGGCAGAAACTCCGCCGCGACCTGTTCATGGATCAGCAGCGATTCGCACGCATTGCAGACTCCCATCCGCTGGCACTTGGAGTTCAGCGTGATCGCCAGAGCCTGATCCAAGTCGGCATGTTGATCGACGTAAACGTGGCAGTTCCCGGTGAAATGCTTGATGACGGGCATCGTCGCCTCCGCGACCACTCGACGAATCAGCCCCTCGCCTCCCCGGGGAATCGCCACGTCGATCTCTTCATGCCGCTGCAGCAGGTGCCCCACAACGGCTCGATCGGTCGTTTCCACCAGTTGGATGGCATCGGAAGGGAGGCCCCGATGTTGTCCCACCTCCATCAGGATGTCGACAATCGCTCGACTGGAATGAGCTGCCTCCTTGCCGCCACGCAAGATAACCGCGTTGCCGCTCTTCACACAAATGGCGGCGGCGTCGGCGGTCACATTGGGACGCGACTCGTACACGAAAAAGACGACTCCCAGCGGAACTCGGACCTTGGTGATTTCCAAGCCATTCGGTCGCACGGCCCCTTCGATCGTTTCTCCCACGGGATCGGGAAGTGCTGCCACTTGCAGCATTCCGTCGGCAATCCCGGCAATCCGCCCTGGGTCCAGCCGCAGCCGATCGATCTGAGCCTCCGTGAGCCCATAGCCCGGAGCCTGTTCGAGGTCCCGCTGATTGGCCGTCAAAATGCGGTCCGTTTCTTCGGTCAGTTGCCGAGCCGCTTGCTGGAGCCAATCATTCTTCCGAGCCCCCGAGAGTCGAGCCAGTGCTTGAGAAGCAACTCGAGCCGACTTCGCAAGCTGCTCGCTATATGCGACGAGATCCTGAGGCACTGCCAACGCCATAAGTCCACTCAACCGAGTTACAGGTCCAAGCCAAGAAAAACCGGTGCGGGGGAGACTTCTCCCGGGCTGCCAAGTATAGGAGACGGGCAATTCGAGTCAATGCGGAAGCTGGAGCACCTGGCCGTCGATCCCCCCAATGGCCGCGTAGCCCAACAAGGCGTCCCGGAGCGGGGCCACGTCGTGAACTCGGAGAATCTGGATGCCTTGTCGAGCCAGTTGGAGGCCGATCCCCACCCCGACCGCCGTTCGATCCGCCTCGGAGTTTTGCAAGATCTTGCCCAGAAACCCCTTCCGCGAGTATCCGACCAGCAGCGGAGCCCCCAAGGCATGGAATCGACCGCAGCGGGCCAACAGGTCGAGATTGTGCTGATGCGATTTCCCGAACCCGATTCCCGGGTCGAGACAGATCCGGGACGGGGCAATTCCTTCCTCTTGCAGCCACTCTTTCCTCTGCTTGAGGTAGCCGGCAATCTCTTCCACGACATTGCCATAGGTTGGATTGTCCTGCATGGTTTGGGGAGTCCCCCGCATGTGCATCGCGCAGATTCCCGCCCCGGTACGCCGAGCGACGTCGAGCATCTCGGGGTCGCCGGTCAGTGCCGTCACGTCATTGATGATCTCGGCACCGAGCGCCAACGCCGCGTCGGCAACGCTCGCCTTGCTGGTGTCAATCGAGACTGGAATGCTGACTCGAGACAGCACCGCTTCCAGAACCGGGGCCACTCGGCCTAATTCCGCTTCCGCCTCAACCGGCTGAGAATAGGGGCGAGTACTCTCTCCACCAATATCCAGCAGGTCGGCTCCCGCGTCTTCCAGGCGGAGTGCCTGATCGATCGCCTCCCGAGGCCCGAAGTACTTGCCGCCGTCGGAGAAACTGTCGGGAGTGACGTTGAGAATTCCCATCAATCGCGGGAGACCGGAAAGGTCAAGTTGCCGGGTCCTCAGTTGCCACTGGGTGGCTCGAGCAGGGAAGTTTCTCTGCAGCCAGGCTGTCGAGTCGTTCATGGGAAGTGCCTAGCTGGAGAACGCCAGATTACGTTGACGGATGTTATCGGGCCAGTGAGTCATGAAACGCCAGGTCGGGGGCTCGCCCGAATGCCCCAACGAGAGGGTTCGTCCTACCAACCCGCTTCCATTTGATCCACGATTTGCCGAGCGACGCTCCGAATGACGCGCTGCTGAGCGGTCGTGAGTGACTGGCCTCCTTCGGGGATCAGGTGGGCAGCCCCGGCCACGCTCAGGTCGACCGGAATCACGGCGCTCCGCAAAACGGCGTTACCCGAGCGGTCCAGCCAACGGATATCGACGGATAGGTCGAACTGAATATCGCGCGGGACGCCGAACTGGTCTTCCGCGAAGACTTGCTTATGATCCGAGACGATGGTGCCGTACAGGACGCTGTCGGCCGTGGGTGTGTGGACGACCTTGTACGTGGATCGCATCTCGATTTCACGAATCACCGCCTCGGTCAGCCACTCCCCAAGATTACGGCGAAAGCTATCCGAGCGAAAGATGGGGACATAGACCGTCCGGATATCGGTGCGAAACAGGGCTTGATTTCCGACGCGATATCCCGCGCATCCGACGGTTTGGACGATCGCCGCCAATAGGGAAACCGTCGCCGCGGCGCGGATTACGAGATTCGAGAGGTGAGACAAGTTGGAGGAGGGCAACGCAGCTCGATCTCCTATCGCGTCATGGGGCCCAAGGGACGCGAGACCATGAGAGGCCGCTGGTCGGTGGTCGCGGGGAAAACGTTCACCAGCCACTCGAAGTACTGAGGCGGACGAGGGGCGAGATGGGCGATTTCCTCGCTTCGCTGCTGAGCCCGTTCGGCGAATGGCGTGTCTTCGAAGTCCTCTTCGATGATGTCGTAGTAGAACCGCGCCGCCGCGAAAGCCTTTTGTTTTTCATAATACTTGGCCGTGGACCATTCCCGTTCGGCCAGCAAGTAGCGAACCTGCCGCTGCATTCGCGTCAGGTGCTCACGATGCTCCTCCGATTCCCCAGGAAACTGGCGGCGAATCTGCTGCAGCAGTTTTTCGGCATCATCCAGAACGACTCCCGAATAGTCAGGCCCCTGATAGGCTTCCAGCTTGGCCTGGACTCCCAGGAAATGTGCCATGAACTGATGTTCGCTGGTGGGAAAGGTGGTTCTCAGGTCCGAATAGAACTCGTCGGCTCGTATGAATTGCCCACGACGGAAATGGGCGTTTCCAGCCGCCATGGTGGCATCGTCCGCCAGCCGGCCTGTCGGGTCGTCAATGCGGATTCGGTCGAAGATCCGCAGGGCCTCACCTCGAGAATCTCGCCAGGGGCGGCGGCGGTCCCAGACATTCGTCGAGAGCAGATTTTCCTTCCGCTTCTCGGAAATCTGCAGCCAATACTGGGCCACCGAGAAGCGGCGGGCTTCGACCAGGTCGAGATAGGCCGAGTTCGGATACTTCTTGATCATTTGCTCGAACTGCTTATTCGCGGCGGGGAAGCGGTCGGCAAAGAAGTAAGCTTCACCAGACAGAAAGAGAGCATCCTGTTCGAGGGCCGAGTCGGGCCACTTCTTGGCCGCCTCGGCAAAACCCTTGGCGGCGGTTTCGAACCGGCGTCGCCGAGCGGAGCCTTCCAGCTCCATCGCCTCTTCATATTGACGCTCGGCCTGCGCGTAGATCTTCCGTGCCTCCTCCGGCTTGGGGCCCTGGCCCGTCGCTCGCTTCAGGTTTTTGGACCACTTGGAAGGGGCGGCATTGTCCAGCAGACCTTCCCCCTGACGACGCACCGCCGTTCGCTCGAACGAGGATCGATAGGAGGATGGGTCGGGCCCCTGAATCTGTTGGCGCATGGAGTCGTAGGAAAAGGAATCGTCCCGCCGCGCAAACGGGTTCGACATGGAATTGCAGCCCACCGTAACCAGCAGACACAACAGCACTTGCGGCAGCCAAGGGCCGGGGGGACGAGCGGCATTCAGCAAAATTGCCCTCAAGGCACACAGCTCCATGAGCAGGTTGTCTTTGTCATTAGGGTTGCCCTGGCGTCACCGGGGGACGGCACGCCGCGGCACCTTCCGTGCGCAGGCACTCCCTCCAATACGTCGGGCGGGGGAGACTATTCGACCCCCGCCAAGCCGTCAATAGCAATCCACTTCCGCCAATACTCGGGCCAGGGTGCCGTCACTTCCACGGAATGACGCTGCATCGGGTGGCGAAACTGGATCTGTCGAGCATGAAGGGCAATCCATTTCTGGCGAGGGTCACTGGTGGTGGGACCAAATGAGCACTCCCCGCCATACGTCTCATCCCCCAGAATGGGATGCCCGCGGGAAGCGGCCTGAATCCGGATCTGATGCATCCGGCCCGTCTCTAGCGAAATCTCCAAGAGACTCCAATCGCTCGAGGCGTGCCGAAGCTGAAAATGCAGTATCGCCTCCCGCGCATCGGGATGGTTCTCCGGCACCCGTTCCGCCCGGGGTTCGTCGGGCACTTTCCTGAGAAAGTCCCTCCAGGTCCCCGAATCCGATGTCACTCGCCCCTCGACCAACGCCCAGTAGGTCTTTTTCACCGTTCGCCGCTGAAATTGCTCGGCCACTCGACGTGCCGCTCGCACATTCCGATTCAGCAGGACCACGCCTGAAACGGGGCGGTCGAGTCGATGGGCCACCGTGAGGTAGATATTTCCCTCCCGGTTCTCCCGCTGAAGCAAGTACCGCCGGACCCGCTTCTGAAGATCGTCGATCTCGGGAGGAGCCTGGGTCAACAAGCCCCCCGGCTTGGAGACGGCCAGACAGGGACCTTCCTCCCAAAGGAGTTGGAAGCCGGGCGAACTCGCGCTGTCAGATGCAAAAGCCGATTCGAGGTCCACGGAGGTACTTCGATTTTCTAGGAGTTCATTGAT